>JAYUYI010000733.1:0-2732 GCA_043752545.1 Thermoleptolyngbya sp. | reverse complement strand
GTGGAGGCGCTAAACGACCAGCAACCCCTCGCCGCCTTCCCGATGATCCGCGCCCTGCTGACCCTGCTGGCCTTGGTGTATCCAGGGCTAGGACGGCTGCTGAGCCAAGATGCGATCGCCGAATTGCTGATTGTGCTGAGTCAGCGCCCCCTGAGTGAACTGGGGCGGCGGGAATTGGGCAGCGAGAGCGCTCCAGATGCGTCTGCCACCTCTGGCGCTGATCCTCGACCTCCATCCCCCAGCACGCTCGACTCCGCCATTGATCCAGTCCGCGCCGGACTGCTGGTCGATCACTGCTTTGTCCCCGATCCCGAGCATCCCCATCTACTTCCGGCCACGAGCTTTCCTCGCTGGGATCGCCTGGGATATCGTGCCACGCAAGCCTACGAAGCCCTGCGCCAGTGGATCGAGGCTCAGCAGCTCCAGCAACAGCAGCGATTGCTCCCCAGCCCCGTCACGCTGCTCGATCGTGCCATCCAGCAGTTTTTCTCAGGCGGCAGCTATCTGTCATACGACCGTCTGGCAGCTCTGCGCGAACTGATGGAAACCGCACAGCACTATTGGGAGGTTGAGGCTCGGTTACGCCAAGTAGCTGCCACTCAGCCAGATCTAGCCCCAGATCTGGCTCCCAATCTAAATCAGCCCACGAGTTCGCCCGTGGTTCAAGAACTGCCAGCATCGACCCCAGCCGCACGGGTAGAGACCGCGACCCCATCCTCCGTGGAGGGCTTCATTCAACTTCTACGCGGAGGCACCATTACAGCCGATCCCTATCCGGCTCAGCGGCTGGTGGCACGGCGAGCGGTCACCCTGGCGACGATCTTTCAATATCGAGCGAACCGCTGTGCCCATCGCTGGCAGTTTTGGCTAGATGCCGGGTCTACTCTGTGGCTCACCGGAGGCGGGGCATTGTTTGGGGCACCCATCTTTTTACAAGAGTGGTCAGGGCGCACCTGGGGGGCAGCCGAGGCGCTAGAGGCCGATCAGCAACGCCTAGGGCGGCAACTGCAAGACTTGCTCTATCGGGCTGGCGATCGCGTTTACCTCTGTCACAGCGACCTAGCCACCAGTGGACAAGAACAAGCAGGCCCGCTCCTGACCCTGGTCAACGCCGCCCCCGAGGTGGTGATAGAATCGGTTGAATTAGTTTGAGTGTTGAGTGTTGAGTTAATCCAGACGCCATGTGCAACTAAGATTTCCCCTCATCCCCTAACCCTTTCTCCCACTAGGGGAGAAGGGGAACCGAGCCTGCCTTTGGCCCCTCTCCCGCTCTGGGAGAGGGGCATAGCCCAAAGGGCATTCAAGGAAGGGGTGTAGCTTGCTTCTCGTAGAGTGGGCAGTTCGGGAAAGTTACACATCGCGTATCCAGTCAACTCAAAACTCAAAACTCAAAACTCAAAACTTATTGACTCGTGCTTTAAGCCTGACAGGTGGTGCAATAGTGAGCCGATCGCCCTGCTAATTTAAGCCGTTCGATCGGGGTGGCACAGACGCGGCAAGGCTGTTTTTCGCGGTCATAGACCCAGGCGACGCTGCCGTAGTTGCCGTTGATGCCTTGAATATCGCGAAAATCGCTGAATGTAGTCCCCCCAGCGGCGATCGCTGTTTCTAGCACCTGCACAATTGCGGCGTGTAGCCGTTTGAAATTACGGGGTTTCAAGTTCACGCAGTAGGTTTGGGGACGAATGCCGCTGAGAAACAAGGCTTCGTCGGCGTAAATATTGCCAATCCCAGCCACTAGGGACTGATCCAACAGGGCATTTTTAATCGGTCGCTGGCGGCGCTGGAGCTGCGCTGTGAAGTAGGCCAGGGAGAACTCGTCCGATAGCGGTTCTGGGCCAAGCGATCGCAGCCCGGTGATGATGCTCTCAGGTGCGACTCCGGGCGGCACCCACCACATTTGCCCAAACGTCCGCTGATCAACAAACCGTAGCTCTTGGTTATGGCCAAAAAACAAGCGCACCCGGCAGTGCTTTTGCAGCGGCTCGTCTTGCTGCATCCACAGCAGTTGCCCCGTCATCCGCAGGTGCACGCCCAAATACCCCGCCTGCCCCGGAGCCAATTCTGCTAACAAATACTTGCCTCGGCGATGCCATTGGGCGATCGCCCCACCCCGTAGCCCAGTCAAAAAACCTGCTGCCGAAGCCGCCACCGTTCGCTCTAGCAAGACGTCTCCCCCCAAAATGGCCTGATTCAGGGTGACTCGATTTAATCCTCGTCGAACAGTTTCTACTTCTGGCAGTTCGGGCACAGATGCTCCCCGTGAGACCTTCACGACAAAAGGGTTAATGAGGCATCTGCTGAGTCAGCAGATGCCTCATTAACCCATCTTACAAAACTGAGTTAGCTCCCCTAAAAAACCTAACCAGCTTTGGCAGGAGCCTTGGCCGTCTTGGCAGGAGGAGGAGCAACTTCTTCTAGTTCGCTGAGAGCAAAATTATTTGTGTTAACGCCGCCTGCGTTGCCGCTAGACCCGTTGTAATTGACGCCGTCAAACCGCACAATCACAGGGTATTTGATCCCGCTTTGGTCTACCGTAGCAACGGTGCCAACGTCGTTATACCAATAAGACTCTTGACGAAGAATCCGAACTTTAGAACCGCGTTGAACCATGAGTTCTATTCCTTACACTAATGATCACAGCTTGATTTCAGCGTACTACCCCAGGGCAATAATCCCATAGGGTTACTCTTTAAGTTTTATTGCCGACACACCATAAGACCGCTCCCCTA
>JAYUYI010000732.1:0-2738 GCA_043752545.1 Thermoleptolyngbya sp. | reverse complement strand
ACGCTAGGGACAATTTCGCTTGCTACCGATTTTGCTCAGTGGCAGCAGCTGCGGCGATTTGGCACCATCCAATCGCGATCGCTACTCGATGGCCTGTTGGTCAAGTGGCGCGATCGCCTGCTAACGGCCAATGGCTACGATTATGAGCGCGATATTCAACCGTGGGTAGGGTCTGAAGTGACGCTGGCCTTTTTTCTTGAGGAGGGTGATGCTGCTAGCTCGCCCGTGCCGCCAACCACCAGCGAACTGTCGATCAGCTCGGTCGAACAGCTGCCCGCTGCCCTGATTTTGCCGATCGCCAATCCTGAAGTGGCGCAGTCTATGTTGACCAAGCCCAATCTCACGAGTGGGCAAACCGTTACGACTCAAACCTACAAAGGTGTAACCCTGCGGCAGGTGAGGCGGCAAGGCGAGACCGACTACGCGACTACCGTATTAGGGGAGAATTTTGTAGTTGCGGCCAGCAATCTAGCTGTGCTTCAGCGCCTGGTTGATACCTATCAAGGTGGGGCAGCGCTGGCTGCTGTGCCGGGCTACCGACAGGCGTTTCGGCAAACGGCAGCCGAGAGTTTCTTTGGGCGACTGTATGTGAATGCGCCTGCGGTTAAGGCGATCGCCACCGCAAATGCTAGTCAACCCTCCTCAGTTTTGGGGTTCACGCCGCTACAAAATAATCAGGGCATGGTCGCCACCGTCGAGCTAAACTCTACTGGACTAGATCTGCGTGGGGCGAACTGGCTGCCGCCCGACAGCAAAATTTTATACAACGTAGAAAATAATGCCAAAACTATGCCCGAACGACTGCCTGCCGATACACTGCTGTTGGTGTCGGGGGGTAATTTTCGCCAGCTTTGGGATGCCTACAGCCAGCCGGGGGCAGGGGTTAACCCTCGCAGTCTGCTGAATCCCAATATGTTCCGGGAAGGATTAAGTAGTACTACAGGACTCAATGTCGAATCAGATTTACTGAGCTGGATGGATGGAGAATTTGCGCTGGCACTGCTGCCTGCACCCCCCGTAGATGGTAAAACAGCGGACAGCAAACAGGCTCTGTCGTTTATTTTTTTAGTACAGGCTAACAATCGCCCCGCTGCCGAAGCCTCTCTAGCCAAGCTAGATCGTGTGATGAGCGATCGCTATCGGTTTCAAGTCAGCGCTAGCCAGGTGGGCGGACAGCCGCTCGTTAAGTGGATATCTCCCTACGGCTCGCTGGCTGTCACCCATGGCTGGCTAGACGACCAGACAGCATTTCTGGCATTGGGAGAAAATGCTAGCTCTAGTATTCTGCCGCCGCCAGCATCAAGTTTAAAAGCCAGTAAAGAGTTTCAAGCAGCCGTTTCGACCGCAGATCTAACTGCAAACAACGGCCACTTTTTCCTTGATATTGAACGCATGTTGAATGCTCAAACCACTCTGCCTATGCCCCCTGTCCCACTGGGCGCGGAGTCTGTTCTGGCGGCCATTCGGACGATTGGCGTCACAGCTGCCATCACCGGCGATCGCACCAGCCGCTATAACCTTAACCTCAATCTGCAACAAACCAGCACCGACACCCCCTCGCCGTTGCCCTCGGCTCAGCCAGAAGCGCTAGAACCGTCTCCCAATCAGTCCTCTACCCCCACTCCCTAAGTGCCACGAGAATGACAGCGGCGTAGAGCCAGAGATCCGATGAATCGTGTCCCTACTTATTGTCTACTTCCGCCAATTCGTAGACCCGGCCATCCCAGTCCTTTACCAAGAAATTGAGTGGCTTGTCACTGCGGATTTTGTACTGCGCGCCTCGTGTTTGAATTCGCAGCAGCATTTGCTCTAAACAATCATGGTCGAAACAAACATGGCGCTGTCGATTTTTTTGCCCCAGGCTGGCTCCGACAACCACATGGAGCTGAGTATTTTTGCGGAGCTGATACCACAGCCCATCGGGGTTATTGTATTGCTGCATGGTGGGTGAGCCTGTCCCTGTGCCCGACAGATACAGCGGGTCGAACCCAGCCGCGCCAATGGTTTGCTCGTAATTGTAGTAGTAGTGCAGCGGCACATCGGCCACCGCCAAATCTAGAACACTTTCATAGAATTGCCGCGCTAGCTGTAGATCCGACACCATGATGGTGTAAACCTTGGGGGCACTAGTCAAAAACATCCACATCGCCCCGGCATAGGCCAGCAGCAGCAGCACCATAATGCCTTGGGTGGAAAGCAGGCTATCTAATGGCAAGGCGGGAAGAAAAGACGCTAGGGTTTTAGGAAACAGCAAGCTCATGAATCTTAAAGCAACTGGGTATGGGAATAATTTGGCGAGATCACCAGCATGGAGATATCCCCAGTGTATCAACTTCCCCCAATTCCTCAAAATTCTGGTCTGGTAGCAAAGACTTGAGATCAGCGACAGCCATTTGTTATGATGACAGCTCTAGGAACGGGTGACTGGCGCAATGGCAGCGCATCGGACTCTTAATCCGCTGGTTCTGGGTTCGAATCCCAGGTCACCCATTTAAGGAATATTTAGACTATTTTAGCTGTGGTGTGGAATAGTTCAAACCATCCCACACCGTTCTTGCAGCTTCATCTTTACAGCTTCATTTCTAGCGATAGTCCGCCGTTTGAATATTACGCAGACGCGCTTCGGGGCGTTTGAACCGATCTAGCTGCGCCTCAAAGAATTGGCGGTTGGCCAGCAGATGATCAGGGTTGGGATCATCCAACGGATAGAGCAGGGCGGTTCGCAATGCCTGAATTAC
>JAYUYI010000731.1:0-6883 GCA_043752545.1 Thermoleptolyngbya sp. | reverse complement strand
TTCTCGATCCCTTGGGGATCAACCCAGATACTAAGTTGTGGCGCGATCGCATGGTGCAGTGGAACAGTGTTCTGACCCTTTTCTTCAGTTTGCTGGTAGAAGCGATGCCCTTTTTGCTGCTAGGGGTATTATTCTCTAGCGTGCTGTTACTGTTTGTAGATGAACGCCGACTGATTGCAGCCGTGCCCAAAAATGCGTTACTGGCCGCGCTGCTGGGCAGCAGTATTGGGTTTTTGTTTCCCGTCTGTGAATGTGGCAATGTTCCCGTCGCCCGTCGGCTACTGGTACAGGGAGCCTCACCGGCGATGGCGATCGGCTATTTGCTGGCCGCCCCAACGGTGAACCCCATTGTGTTTTGGGCTACCTGGATCGCGTTTCGAGACCAGCCAGAACTGGTATTTCTGCGGGTAGGGTTTTCTCTGCTCATTGCGGTGATTGTGGGCTGTGTATTTAGCACGCAAGCCGACCTGCGCCCCCTCTTGCAGCCCGCCGTGGCGCGAGCAATGCCCGCCACTCGGGCACAGAAGCCAACGCAACCCCGAGCCGACGAACCCGGTTCTGACCTGTTGCAGTCAGGCACATTTTTGCTAGGCAAAGCAGGCGCACCGCGGCGGCTCGATGGCGGCGGCATGCAGACTGCCGCTTTAGTCAGCAACCCGATGCTGGCAAAACCGCTGCCCGAGAAACTGCGGCTGATGCTAGACAACATGATGCAAGAACTGCGGGAGCTTGGCGGCATCTTGATCTTAGGAGCGGCGATCGCCTCCGTTTTGCAAGTCGCCATTCCCCGGGAGTCAGTGTTGAGCCTTGGTCAAGGGCAAATCACATCCATTTTGGCCATGATGGTGCTAGCTTGGGTTGTCTCCATTTGCTCCACCGTCGATTCCTTCTTTGCCCTCTCGTTTGCCTCTACCTTTACCAGCGGCTCCCTGCTAGCATTTCTGGTATTCGGCCCCATGATCGACCTCAAAAACATTGCCCTTTTGCTCTCCGTATTCAAAGGCCGCGCGATCGCCTACATCTTCATCCTGGCCGCCCAACTCACCTTCGTCCTCACCCTCCTCGTCAACCTCTACGTCAGCTAACTTCTTCATCCTACGCTTCGCGAACGGCAAAGCCGAACATCCCTCATCCTTCCTCCTTCCTATGCCTTCTCCCCGCTCAACTTCAGCACTACGACTGCTCTGGCTAGACGTTTTGGCAATCCTGGCCTGGGGGGTTTTGCTATTGCGGTTTTGGCTGACCGGGCGGATCAACGTTTTGCTGCATCCAGACTATGTATGGCTAGCGATCGCCGCTGGGATCGCGCTGATTGGGTTAGGCGGCGTCAAACTGATGGACGTTGTGCAACTGACGCGATCGCGTCAGCCATTGCCCCAAGTGCTCCATATCAACTTCTTTCCACCAGGATGGGGCAGTGGGTTGATGCTAGCGGTTGCCATCTTTGGGTTGCAGTTTACGCCGCGTGCCTTTGCCAGCCAGGTTGCCCTAGACCGAGGCGTCACCGATACCCTGACGATGACGCGATCGCAGCCCCAGGCGTTTCGCGCCAACGTTCGCACCGAAGAAAAATCGTTAGTCGATTGGGTGCGGACGCTGAACGTATACCCCGAACCCGATGCCTATACAGGGCAAGCCGCCCAAATCGAGGGCTTTGCAATCCACACGGCCAACCTCCCCGACAACTATCTAACGCTTGCCCGCTTTGTGATTACCTGCTGCGCCGCCGATACCTACCCCGTTGGCTTGCCCATCAAGCTAGCCACCAGCCGCACAGCCTATCCCCAAGATCAATGGTTTCGCGTGGAAGGCACGATGATCACCGAAACAGTCGGGGGCATGCGACAGCTTGTGGTGCAATCAAAATCGTTGACAAAAATCTCTGAGCCTAAAAATCCGTACGATTCTTAAATTCAGGTATAAAATCTTAAATCCAGGTGTAGAAATTTGGCACTCTTTCAACCCTTGCGATCGCTACTGAGCAATCAACAGCATCGTCACGCTGTCCGTACGTTTGCTGGAACCATTGCCCTCACCAGCCTGGTGATCACCAGTGGCACCATTGTGCTGCGGCAGCTGGGAGCATTGCAGGGAGCCGAACTGCGAGCCTACGATAGTTTTGTGCGGCTGAGACCCGACGCAGGCACCGACAATCGTCTCCTGGTGGTCGGCATTGGAGAAGCCGATATCCAAACTCGGCAGGAATACCCTGTGCAAGACGGCACGCTGGCAAGGGTCTTGCAGATACTCCAGCGGCATGAACCGCGAGCCATTGGACTAGACATTGCGCGCGATGTCCCCCAAGGTCAAGAGCGGGCGGCGTTGCTCAGCCAGCTAGCCCAGAGCGATCGCATAATTGCAGCCTGCACCCTCAGTTCAGCGACAGATCCAGGTGTCCCCCCTCCACCGGAAGTCCCAGGCGATCGCATTGCCTTTGCCGACCTGCCCCAAGATCCCGATGGCGTCATCCGGCGCAGCATCTTAGTCTCCATTCCAGCCCCGTCAGAGCAACCGCTACCCCAGCCGCACCTCTGCAACACGGTCGCTCCGGCCAATCAACTAATATCGCTGAGTCTGTCGCTAGCGTTGCTATATTTACAAGCCGACGGGATCACCCCCCAACCCACCCCCGACGGCGAAATCCAAATTGGTTCAATGGTGTTTCAGCCCCTAACCGACCAAGCAGGGGGCTATCGTCAGACGGGAGCAACCGATTATCAGATCCTGCTCAACTATCGCTCTGCTAAGCAGGCTGTGCCGATCGTTAGCCTGAGCCAGGTGCTGGCCGACCAAGTCAATCCAGCCTCAATTAAAGACCGGGTTGTCATTATTGGGTATACCTCCGACATCGCCAAAGATATTTTCTATACGCCCTACAGCGACAGCGCCGAACATGGCCGCACCATGCCCGGGGCGCTGATTCATGCTCAAAGCGTCAGCCAAATTTTGAGTGCAGCCCTGGGGCAACGACCGCTGCTATGGTACTGGGCGGAAGGGGTGGAGTGGCTGTGGATCATGGGCTGGGGATTAGTCGGAGGGGCGATCGCCTGGTTTGCTCGCAAAAGCTGGCTGTTTGTCCTCAGCGAAGGGCTAGCCGTGGGTAGTTTGATGGGAATCTGCTACGGGCTATTGCTTCAAGGCGGCTGGGTACCTCTAGTTCCATCGGCGATCGCCCTGATTACGACAGCTGTGGGTGTCGTCTTACTCGACCGCGCTACCCAAGCAGGCTACACCCAAGCCATCTACGAGCAGGTCAAGGAAAAAGTGCAGGTGGCGCTCAAACCCACAATTGAAATTGACGAAGTCAAGCGCGCCAAACAAGTGGCTGAGATTACCGAATCAGGCCACTTTCAAGAGTTAATGAAACGAGCCAAAGCGATTCGAGAGCAGCGGCAGCGGGACGCCGCCCAAGGCAACGACGAGCTATGAACCAGTTTCACTCACCGCCCCCTGCCATGCCCATCATCACCGAGCCAAATCCAATCCCTGCGCTCATCTCTAAACTCAGCAATCACATCAGCAACCCCCGACATAGGTTGGCGATCGGGGCGACGGTATCTTAAATTATGGGTACAGCTGAGTCGCTTTGATTCAGCTCTGTTACGCTCCGCGCCATAGAATCGCATCCTGCTCCTAAATCTACCAATTTTTCCCGATTGGACCGGTTCGTTTTAATCCAAAATTGAAACAGGTAAACTTTTCTCAGACTTCATACTTTTCTCAGACTTCATTATGGAAAACCCTGCTCTCCGCCAAGTTTTCCGCAGTCAACCTGCACCCGTGATCCCAGTTCAGCAAAACGCATCGATTTTGAACTGGCTAGAAAACTCAGGGCGCTTACTGGCACGGGAATCCACCGATGTTGATTTTGGCGACAATGAGGAAGAAATTACCGCGCTGATAGCGGGTGAAGACAATTCCTACGATGTAGATGATGACGATGATGATGACGTGGTTGATCTAGATGACTAAAATCTAGTGGAAGTCTAGTGGCCGTTGATCAAAAATTAGCCCGGCTGATTCAGCGCCAAATCAGCCTGGAGGGCTGCACCTAGGCAATCAACTTCGGTTTTTTTGCCAAAGGTGCTGGTCTAACCTGTTGCAAATTCGCTGTTGTAAAGTAATATCTTTATAGCTTGGTAAAGTAAACCTTGGCGAAGTAAACCTGGAAAAATTGCTGAACGAAACTGGCCTAGGCTGGAGTACAAATGTCGTTGTTGCAACAGGTCTGATTTCTCTCACTTCTTAGTGCTATGAGCGAATCACAAACAATGTGAGTAGGATAAGCGAATCACAAACAATGTGATAGGTGCTGTCGGTTTCCGGAAGATGGAGACCCGCTCTTGGAGTGAATGGTGTGCCGTGTGTGGTGTAGAGTGTGAGCAAGAATTGTGGATGCAAAAATTTCTCCCGGTAGTGTGTCGGGGTCAACAGGCAAGAGCCTGTTTATATCGCTGGGTGCAGCGTTAACTCTGATTTCGATTGGGTTAGATTGGATCGCAGGTCATGGGTCGCTATTTGGGTTTGGGTTAACTATTCCCTTCGTTAGTGCAGCTTTGGCTACTTGGGGGATAGGAACTTGGGCTGTTCCCCAGCTGCGAGTCTTCAAAGCCGGCCAAGTGATTCGGGAAGATGGGCCTCAAGCTCATCTCAAAAAAGCCGGAACCCCCACGATGGGAGGGATATTCGTAGTGCCTGTAGGGCTAGCGATCGCCCTATTATTTGCCGGGTTCACCCCTGAGGTCATAGCCGTCTCAGCGCTAACGCTATCCTACGGGCTAATCGGCTGGCTCGACGACTGGCAGATTCTGCGCCGCAAGTCAAATAAAGGGATTTCGCCACGTCTAAAGCTGGCGCTCCAGATTAGTTTTGGGGCAGCTTTTTGTATTTGGCTGTTTTTGCATCAGCCTGCCGACCTAACCACATTGCTGCTGCCCTTTGGTTTGTCTCTGCCTCTAGGTTTCATGTTTTGGCTGGTCTCGTGGTTTGTGCTGGTAGCCGAAAGTAATGCGACTAACCTGACCGATGGTCTAGATGGATTGGCGGCTGGCACAGGCGCGATCGCGTTGTTTGGCCTAGGCGCACTCATCTCCACTGCCCATCTTGACCTAGCGGTTTTTTGCGTTTGCCTCAGCGGCAGTTACCTAGGTTTTTTGGCACACAACCACAACCCAGCCCGCGTTTTTATGGGCGATACGGGGTCTCTGGCCTTGGGCGGTGCTCTAGCTGGAGCCGCAATTTTGAGTCAGTCGCTGGTTGCCTTGTTAATTTTGAGCGGCATTTTTCTAGTCGAAACCCTTTCAGTCATTGCCCAAGTCGGCTACTTCAAAGCCACAAAAGACGAAAACGGCATTGGTAAGCGCCTATTCAAGATGGCTCCACTACATCACCATCTCGAACTGACAGGCTGGACGGAAACGCAAATTGTGGCACGATTCTATTTGATTAGCGCCGTTTTGGCGCTGTTTGCGCTGCTTTCCTTCCAAGGTTAAGTCAAAGCCGCTAGTTTTTTAGTAAAAGTAGAGAATTTGGATCCCACATCCATCAAGCTTTCCAGATAACAGCCCTTGATGGTAGTCAGTGTTACGGTTACACCGCAGACAAACCGCAATAATCTCTTCTTAATGTTTACGTTTTCGGGTGTGAGGTAACGCATGACGTCCAAGATGGTTTTAAAGGCTCTATTGTTGATGCCAGCCTTGCTACGAAGCCCTGTCTTTTCTGGCCAACTCTGAAGCAGAGGGCGGATTGGATTGCCTAGAAGGCTACCCCGATGGCACCTTCAAAGGCGGTCGTGCAATGACCCGCTATGAATTTGCCGCAGGTCTTGCCTCTTGTTTAGATGCGCTCACAGGCCGTCTGAGTGGACTCGACCCTGAGGCTTTAGCCCGGATTGAAGCCCTCCAGAGCGAGTTTGCAGCAGAACTGGCCACCTTAAAGGGGCGGGTAGATGCGCTAGAAGCAGCCGTTACCGAACTGGAAGAAGACCAGTTTTCTACTACCACTAAGCTGTCCGGGGAAACCATCTTCTCAATTGCCGATATCTTTGGCGATGCGGTAGACGATGCCAACAACACCGTGTTTCAAGCCCGAGTTCGACTCAGCTTCAACACCAGCTTCACCGGCGAGGATTTACTCAATACCCGGATTCAGTACTCCAACATCCAGTTTTCAGCCCTGGTGAAAATGACGCGACGCCCACCAGCTTGAGCGATGGAGGCGTGGTGCCAATGGTCGAATTCCCCGATCCCTACACCCGTAAAACCTCGCTTTACTATCAGTTTGGCTCCAGTCCTGTGATTGTGAACCGCCTGTTCTATGCATTCCCAGTGGGCGATCTGCGGGTTACGCTAGGAGCAGTTGGGACAGGCATCACCGATATTATTTCGAGCATTAGCCCGATTGATGCCGGGAGCTATGGTTCCATCAGCTTCCTGTCCTACAACCCAATTTACGATGCTGGGTCTACGGGTACAGGCTTGGGTCTAACCTACGACTTTAGCGACTCGCTGCAACTCGGAGCGGGCTACTTGACCGGAGTTGGCAACGATCCCGATCCTGGGTTTGGATTATTTAACGGGGGCTACTCCATCTTTGGTCAACTGACCTTTAGACCCGGCGACCTGTCAATCGGCCTGACGTATCTCAACGCGTACACCAACTTTGAATCCAGCTTCTTGCCAGCCGCTGTCAGCAACCAGTACGGCATCACCATCAACTATGCCCTAACGGATGCCATCAACATTGGCGGTTGGTTTAATTATGAAGATGGCATTTTGATTGATGAAGCCGATTATCGGGCGATCGCTTACGCAGGCTACCTAGCGATTAACGATCTAGGCGGCACCAACAACCAGCTAATTCTGGCGGCTGGTGTGCCTCC
>JAYUYI010000730.1:0-6886 GCA_043752545.1 Thermoleptolyngbya sp. | reverse complement strand
GTTGCCGTTACGCTGTCGCGCTGCCACCACATCAGGATGTTCCTCTGCCGAAATGGCTTTCTCTCCATCTAGCCAGATTTCGTAATATGCACCCGTCTGGGGCGTCAGCAAATCAGCAATATTGTTGGCATATTCCCAGGCCAAATCATACTCAGGGCGATTCTTATAAGGAGCCGGGGGAGCCATGACGTTGCGGTTCAAGTCGCCGCAGGCTCCTAGGGTCGATCCCATATGATGCACGATCGCTGCAATGACGGTCTTCAGGTTTTTCTTCAGTACGCCGTGCAGCTGAAACCCTTGCCGAGTGGTGGCTCGGATGGTGCCGTTACCATACTCATCCGCTAACTGATCCAGCGCTAAGTATAGCTCGGGTGGAATAAATCCACCCGGATTCCGCGTCCGCAGCATCATCTGATAATCTTTTTCTTGCCCCTTAACCCGGTTGTCACGGTTATCTTGCTGGTAGGAACCGTGAAACTTGAGGATTTGAATCGCATCTTCACTGAAGTGGGTCGTGTCTTGCAGTAGCTCGGTAGCGACTGGCTCCCGCAGACCATGACTCCGTTGTTTAATTCCTTCTACTTTAGAGACTTTGGCTGTGGCAGGGATGGAGGTAGGCAACATGGCGGATGGGAAATGATGTAAAACAGATCGGCTCAGAGGTTTTCCCGGTACTCCGATAGGAAATAGGGAATATGGATACTATAAATTCTATCATCTCACCTTCTAGCTAGGACGACCTGAGGCGTTAGGAAAAGTTTCGGATTGCTGGGCGATCGCCCCACTGCCAATACTTTAAACATCTGCATAAAAAACCTGCACAGAGTTCAACAGTCGGCAATCAAGTTATGGATGCGTGACAACCGATGGGTGATGCCCATCACCGCCTAAATGTAGACAGGCGATAGTATTATCTCAACTTATTTCTAAAGACGTATCTAGCAGCACGCAATTAGGATGTTGCCTTCAGTTAAGTTATACGTAGAAACTAGTGCTATGCATAACGTTGACGAAATGCTCTGAGTACGCTATCCTCTCACCAAAAATAATAGATCATGTTCAGATCTAGCTGATTGAGATAGCCTTTCTACCGACAACCCCCAGGAGCGAAGCACTGAACCGGGCAAAGGCAGATTTTAAGTAGCAAGGTCAATAGTGGCGATTTCCTTAACCTTGGCGTTCTGGAAAACCGCTTATTCCTTCTACCAGAGAATATCTCTCAGTCTTAGCGCGCTATTTAGTTTCGTGGGTGGATGCCGAGATTAGAAATAGCTCAGTTCTCGTTAATGTCTCGTGACCCGTACAGGTCGGTTTATTGTGCCTAGCCTCACCGTTTAGAGACGTTAGCCGTGCTTTCGTCTCCAAAGAGCGTGAGGCCAAGAATGTTAACCATGAGGTGAAGATTATGTTTCTGACTCAGAAGCGCCATATTGCCTTAATTTCAGTCAGTGGCGATCCTGCTGCCGAAATTGGACAAGAGGAAGCAGGGGGCCAAAATGTGTATGTTCGTCAGATCGGTGAGATGTTAGCAAGTCAGGGATGGCAAGTGGACATGTTCACCCGCCAGAATGCGCCTGAACAGCCTATGATTGTTCAACATCAGCCCAACTGCCGAACAATTCGCCTGCAGGCTGGTCCGGCTGAATTTATTGGCCGTGATGTGTTGTTTGACTATTTACCAAGGTTTGTTGAAGCATTTCAAGCGTTTCAACAGCAGCAAAAAATTTCTTACTCCCTACTGCATACTCATTATTGGCTATCTTCTTGGGTCGGAATGGAGCTGAGGCGGCAGCAGCCTTCCCTCGTTCAGGTGCATACGTATCATTCGCTGGGAGCCATCAAATATCAGGCAATCAGTGACATTCCTCCGATTGGGTCGAAGCGTTTAGCGGTGGAGCGAACCTGTTTGGAAACGGTGAATTGTGTGGTGGCAACCAGTCCTCAAGAGCAGGAACATATGCGATCGCACGTTTCGACTCAGGGGCACATGCAAATGATTCCCTGCGGCACCGATATTGAACGCTTTGGTCATATTAGCCGTGCAGACGCTCGGCAGTTACTGGGAATTCCCCAAACCGATAAGACCGCGCTTTACGTGGGGCGATTTGACCCGCGTAAGGGCATTGAGACCCTGGTGCGAGCCATGGCTCAGTCTAAGCTACGTGGCCAAGAAAACTTACGGTTAATTATTGGCGGTGGGAGTCGTCCAGGCACCTGTGATGGGATAGAGCGCGATCGCATTGAGGCGATTGTGCATGAGTTAGGCATGACTAACATGACCCACTTCCCAGGCCGTTTGGGACCTGAAAATCTCCATCTATACTATGCAGCTGCTGATGTCTCTGTAGTGCCTAGCCACTATGAGCCATTTGGCTTGGTGCCAATCGAGGCCATGGCTAGCTGCACTCCTGTGGTGGGGAGCGATGTCGGCGGGTTGCAATATACGGTGATTCCCGAAGCTACGGGCTTGCTAGTGCCACCGAAAGATGTGGATGGGTTCGCTACGGCAATCGATCGCATTCTCAGTAATCCCACTTGGCGCGATCAATTGGGGCAGGCGGGTCGCCAACGGGTTGAAACGAACTTTAGTTGGCAGGGTGTGGCCTCTCGTTTAGGTCAGCTTTATGCGCAGCTACTCTCCGAAGCCGCCTTGCAAACCAGCTCAGCTACAGAACCTGCACCCGAGACACCGAAGCCAGTGGGGAAAAAAGCAACGGTGGCAGTAGCATAATATCGGCGTAGCGGCAGCTGCCAGTATCGTCATGCGAGTAAAGCTCGGGTTTAATCAAGGAATCTTGATTGACGCGATGTGCAGCTTTACCGTTGAAACCCTTGATTTCCCGTGGGGTGGGCATCTTGCCCGTCAAAAGAATGAGCGGGGAAGCATTGTTTCCCCGCTCATTCTTTTTAGGCTTAGAATTCCTGTAGCCGATACATCCAGTCAAACATTTCGGGGTCTTCATCAAACGAGAAGATGTTAATGTTGGCAGGGTTTTCTAAGATTTCGTTGGCTAATAGGTAGCCCGCAATCGTCCAAGTTTGATATTTGCGCGAGGCTTTACCAATCAGTCGCCCCTTGGGACCGTCGTAATATTCGGGCCACTCATCTTGGCTTAGGCGCTCTTCGGCAATGGCGATCGCCCGCCTAGCAATTTCGGGGCGGCCAGTCTTTTGAGCCGCAGCGGCCAGCAGCCAGAGCAACACAGGCCAGTTGCCGCCATTGTGGTAAGACCAGGGCGTATTTTTTGGATCACAGCCCGTCATATATTTCCATTCTTGATCGGCTACTGCTGGGTAGCAAATTTTCATGGGCATTTTTCCCACTAAGTCATCCCAGCGATATTCAATTAAGTCCATCAGCTGCTGTGACTCTTCAGCATTGGTGAGAGAGCATACCACTGCCATCAGATTGCCTAAGGCAAAGAAGCGGAAATCTAGACGGGCAGGGCCAAGATTGCCAGCCAAGTAGCCCCCTTGATCGGGCATCCAATGAAATACCCATTCGGGAATAGAGTCGGGGTAAACGTTAAACTTGTTAATGGCAGCTTCCCCGAACTCTTCGCCTTTATAGCGATAGATCTTATTTAGGCGATTTAGATCCAGCCAGTAGTACTGGCGCATGTGATAGTTCAAGATGCTGAGGCGCTGATTCACAATCTGAATGTGGATATCGCGATCGCCCCCCGCCAGCAAGAGTTCTCGAGCCGACTGCAATGCGGCATAAAACAGAACCTGAATTTCGAGCGGGTGCCCATCGACCCCCATTCGGCGGTCAATCATAAAGGCTCCATCTGGAACCAACAACGTGGGATACATGTCGAAGCGATCGGACAGACACAGCTTCAAGATCCAGATAATGCCCTGTTGAAACTCGGGTTGATGCGCCAAGTCCATATCGCCCGTTGACTTGACATAAGCTCGCAGCAAAATTATCCACCACAAGCATGAATCGACCGGTGTGACTCGACCAATGGCATGTTCACCAAAATCTGCCACTAGATAATGGCGACCTTCGGCTGTAACTACTTTGAAGCTAGCGGGCATCAGGCCACGCCCAGCATAGAAATAGTCCATTTGCTTCTCGCTACCTTGCAGAGTCAAGGTTTCTATCAAGAAGTTACGGACAATATCGGCCTTGCCACTCATCAAAAACACCAGAGCCGAGGAGACAAAATCTCTCACAAAGCACTGATCATAGTTAAGCGCTTCAACACTGGGATCGCAGGCGGCAACGGTTCCTACGGGGCGATCGCCATAATGTACAACAGAACGATCAAGCAGCTGCCAGGCTTCTTTGATCAGGTCATTTTTTGTCTTCATGGCCTACCCTGCTCGTGATATTGACGTAATTGGTGGATAATTGACATTTTTCCCAACATCTCGCTTGAACTTAAATGTGCAAACTTGGCACAACCTTGGATCGGCAAAAAAATCCCCTACAACCTAGTCAGTCGGTAGAAAAAATGCTAATCAAAGAACCTCCTGACGGAAAATCTTTAACTTAGTTCCACCTCAAAACCTAAGTTTTGACAATTAATAGAAACAAATTCGTTTTAGAGCTTAAGAGATATGCCGAGCACTCCTGCTAAACGTAAATTTATTTCCCAGTGAAGCGATATCGTAACCGAAGCTCCTGCCTGTGGGAGTAGGTGGCTAATCCCCGTATGCTCTAGCCGCCAGTAAGTTAGCCTTTAAACGAGTTGGCTGACGAACCACGTGAAACGTTCAGAATGGAACGTTGACCACTCTGCCTAGAGCACAAACCATTTTTTCAATCTAGATCTGACCCAAAATGGCCACCACGGCATTTTGTGCAGTCACAATTTGTGCAGTCACAAAATACTCACCTCACAACCTGCGAAACTGAGATCCGCTCCTATAGGTGCTGTACCCATTGCTCATACAGACGCTTAACTGAAGAATTGCAGCATCAGAACCCAAAACTATCTGGTGTCTCTGGACGAAGAGACTAATTTTTAGGTGCTTTGAGGTTGAACGTCTTAAGGGTCAACATCTAGCGAACGTGGCTAAATGCCGACTTGTTAGGCAATGAAAGCGTACGGCGACCTAAAAAACTATCCCCTGAATCTATATTTTGGTGATCTAACCGTCGCTATCCTAATTCAAATCTAACAATTTTTGAAAGGGCTATTGCAAATCTCTTTCAAAGAAAATAGTTGAGTTGAAGTCAAGCAATGAATTAAACGACCCCCAATGACCCCTTAAGGGCTGATGCACCTAGTTCGGAATAGGTTTGTCAACAGGTTGCTAAGCGAGTTTAGAGACTCCTCGGATGGCTCAAACCGCACTAGGGGCGTTGCTGTAAATTCAAATGACTGAATTTAGCTCATTTCCCTAGGAGATTCGCTGTTGGAAAAATTCCTATGTGATTAGATTAATCGGTTTGTAACCTTTAATGCACAATTATGAGAGTAAGTCATAAAACAAACATAAAACTAGCTTTTCTTTAAAAGCTTCATCTCCAGTCTATGGCAACCCCATGGCTCAAACCGCTTCCCACCGAACTAGACGACCGCCATCGGCGGCGTCCGTTAGCAAAATATTTAGGTAGTTGGCAGGTAGATAAGGCAATCGTTCTGGCCACTCGATCGCTACGATCCCGAGGGGTGTTTCTTGTCCCTCCCAGTAGGTTTCTAAGTGAAGAGCCGCTACCTCTATAGGTTCTAAGCGGTAAAGGTCAAAATGATAAAGGGGGAGGCGACTATTAAGGTATTCATTAATCAAGGTAAACGTAGGGCTAACAATGGGTTCTGCGATGTCTAGCCCTGCCCCAATGCCTTGCACTAAGGTGGTTTTACCGCTGCCCAAATTGCCGTTTAGCAACAAAATACTGCCTGGGGGTAGCGATCGCC
Organism: Thermoleptolyngbya sp.; assembly: GCA_043752545.1. Taxonomy (GTDB): domain Bacteria; phylum Cyanobacteriota; class Cyanobacteriia; order Elainellales; family Elainellaceae; genus CASBQJ01. The sequence goes on along the minus strand of JAYUYI010000730.1, from coordinate 1,013 downwards.
CCAGTCTCACCCCAAATTCACGAGTAGCATCGGCAGTGGGCAGCTGCCAGGTCTGCGGCTCCGCAGCTTGAAATGATAAGACAGGCAAAAACTCTGTCATATTTCTACGATCGTTGCGTATCTCCGTTTAGCTTTTAGCATCCCAAGAACTGGTGAGCGACGTCTAGCACACATTACTCTTGACAGATATAGTACCGCTTGCACACAGTATAAAACGTGGGCGACAGGACATGCCTATCACCCACGTTACAAATAGAAAAACAGTATTAACGCGATGTGCAACTTTCCCGAACCGCCCACTCTACGAGCAGCAAGCTATACCCCCTTCTTGAATGCCCTTTGGGCTATACCCCTCTCCCAGAGCGGGAGAGGGGCTAAAGGCAGGCTCGGTTCCCCTGCTCTCCTTGTGGGAGAGGGGGTTAGGGGACGAGGGGAAATCTTAATTGCACATGGCGTTAATTAAGCGCTAGTTGTCGTACACCCGACATTCGAGAGCATCGGGGTTGTCGTCGCAGTACTGCTGAAGAGAGTTTTTCTGATGATCTTTTTCGCGCTGGTGAGACGCTTCAGCTTGTAGCTCTTCCACAGCATCCCAGGCGGCTGCACACTCTACCGAACCATCGCCCTTAATCTCGCATACTTCACGAGCTTGGCTGCGCTCTTCTTGAATTTTGGATTGAATATCGCTCATAGATTTCAGTAGCTCTAAATTTCTGCAACTAGATAGTATTAACATCCACTCTAGGGTAGCCTAATCAATCAAGAGGTCAGACTACTCGCCCAAAAGTCTTAAGGTTAAGACATTCAATGTGACATTCCGTTAGGGCAACCCGTAGCCAGCAATGGCACCGAGGTTGCTCTTTTGACAGAGTATAGGACTCTGCCTGGAACTCTGCAACAGGATAGCAGCTCACCCCATGCTAGCGTGCGATCGCCCCCAACTGCCTGTAAAACCTGCTACCGAATGCGCAAAACCTACGGATGAGTCAGGAAATAAATATTAAGCCGTCTCT
>JAYUYI010000729.1:0-2742 GCA_043752545.1 Thermoleptolyngbya sp. | reverse complement strand
CTGGGGCAGCACCGCGTCCATCCGTGCTCCCTGGGCTGCTCCCTTTCGAGGAAATTGAATGCCAAAGCAAATTATTGTCGCTGAACAGCATCGGATTGCTGCTGTTTTTTCAGGAGATCAAATTCAAGAGTTGATTGTTGCAACGGGCAGTCATCAAGTTGGAGATATTTATCTCGGTATTGTTGAAAACGTATTGCCTGGAATTGATGCCGCCTTTGTCAACATTGGCGATAGCGAACGCAATGGCTTTATCCATGTGACCGATTTGGGGCCGTTGAAGCTGAAGCGCTCGGCTGGGTCAATTACTGAGTTACTAGTGCCACAGCAAAAGGTGCTAGTGCAGATCATGAAGGAGCCAACGGGCAATAAAGGGCCACGGCTGACCGGAAATGTTAGCTTACCTGGTCGTTACCTCGTCCTGATGCCCTCCGGTCGTGGGGTCAACCTATCTCGCCGAATTCGCAGTGAAAATGAACGCAATCGGCTGAGAGCACTGGCGATCTTAGTCAAGCCAGCTGGCATGGGGCTTTTAGTGCGCACTGAAGCCGAGAATGTGCCCGAAGAAGCGATTATTGAAGATCTGGAAAATCTGCAAAAGCAGTGGGAGAGTGTCCAGCAGGAAGCCTCAACCACACGTCCGCCTAACCTGCTCAACCGGGATGATGACTTTATCCAAAAAGTACTGAGAGACGTTTACAGTGCCGATGTGAATCGGATTGTCGTCGATTCTCATACGGGTTCCAAGCGGGTGAAGCAGCACCTAATGAACTGGAGTGGTGGCAAAACTCCACCAGGAATATTGATTGACCACCATCGTGAACGTATTCCCATTTTGGAATATTTCCGAGTGAACGCCGCCATTCGAGAAGCCCTAAAGCCTCGGGTGGATTTGCCATCGGGTGGCTATATCATTATCGAACGGACGGAAGCCCTGACGGTAATTGACGTCAACTCTGGGTCTTTCACCCGCTCGGCCACTGCCCGCGAAACGGTTTTGTGGACTAACTGTGAAGCGGCAACTGAAACTGCCCGCCAGCTGCGCCTACGCAACATTGCTGGGGTGATTGTGGTGGACTTCATCGACATGGATTCCCACCGCGATAAGTTGCAGGTACTGGAGCAGTTTAATAAAGCCATTCGGGCTGATAAAGCTAGACCTCAAATCGCTCAGCTCACCGAATTAGGCTTAGTAGAACTGACTCGTAAGCGCCAAGGGCAAAACCTATACGAGCTGTTTGGACGGCCTTGTACAACCTGTGGGGGCTTAGGGCATTTGGTGCATTTGCCGGGTGAAGCAGACGCGGTTGCCCAGTCGCTCGAAGCTACCCGAGTTATTCCCAGCTATGAACCGCGAGTTGCACCTGTACGTGAGCCGATTTGGGAAGGTGGCAGCGATGAGGACTTGGGTGCTGTCCTAGACTCAGATGCTCAAGAGTTAGACCTAACTAATCATCCAAGTTACCAAGAGCGAGGTCGAACAGATAATCGTCGCCGTCGTCGCAGTCGCGGCGGCAGGCCCGGAGAACCGATTGTCAGAGCCAATGGCTCTCAATTGCCAGATTCAGATGCAGAGGGCGATGACGGGTCTGCGCTAGATGAGCTAATTATTCCAGCTCCGGTTGTAGTGCCAGCGGTTCGAGAACCTCGTCTTGAGAAGGTAGAACGAGTAGAGCGAGTAGAACGAGTAGAGCGAGTAGAACGGAGCGGGCGCACGGCGACCCGACGAGAGAAACCTGCTGCAGAACCGCCCCAAGTGATTGCTGTGGAAATGACTCTAGAAGAGCAAGAGGTATATGCTGTGATGGGGGTTTCACCGTTGGTGCTCACGCAGGAAACGGTGAAAGATCCAAAATCTACTATCATTGCAGTGACGTTGCCAGGGCAGCGCGCCACCGTTAATGCGTCGGCTTTGCTGGCCGGAAGTAAAGGTCAGTCTGATGTCGCTTCAAAGCTAGATCTACGGATCGAGATGGCTGAGACGCCTGCTATGTCTGTATCGGTTGCGGCACCTATTCCTGTAGGATTGCCGTCTCGACCCGAGCCGAAGCGGGATGATGGCTCTGATACGGGCATGAACAGCGGTGCTGCTGACGACAACAGCTCTGCTGCCGATGCCGAGGACGGCGATGCGGCCAATCGCCGCCGCCGTCGCCGCCGTTCATCGGTGAGTACAAATGGAGGCGACTCGGAAGGCTAACGGGATTGTGGTGTTTGACTATTGTGGTGCCTAACTACATGGAAACCAGAGTGTTTGATGGGCAGCGCACTCTGGTTTTAGCCTAAACAGATACCGCTATGAGTTTGATCCGATTTGCGGAAACGGGTGAAGGGGTCTCAGTTGAATTTGCAGATGGCGTCACTCCAGCCTGAGGGTCTTATAGCAGGGGTGGATGAGGTGGGTCGGGGAGCTTTATTTGGCCCCGTTGTGGCAGCGGCCGTTATTCTACCGGATACGGCTTTAGCTGAATTGGCGGCGGCAGGTGTGACTGACAGTAAGCAGCTTTCAGCCCTGCGGCGGGAGAATTTAGCTGTTTATATTCGGGCGATCGCCACCGACTATCGAGTGGGTATGGCCACGGTACAAGAAATCGATCGCCTTAATATTTTGCAAGCATCTCTATTGGCGATGCGTCGGGCGATCGCCCAACTGCACCCCCAGCCAGATTTATGTTTGATTGATGGCAACCAGCGGATTCCCCAATTGCTGCTGCCCCAGCAAACTTTGGTCAAAGGTGATCAGCA
>JAYUYI010000728.1:0-2745 GCA_043752545.1 Thermoleptolyngbya sp. | reverse complement strand
CTCGGATGGTTGCTCCCACCGACTTACTGTGGGCTTTAGTTGGCCTAGTCCTGACGATTGGTGGCACGTTTTTACAAGCGTCTGTCACTAATCCACCGTGGGCTTGGGGGCAAGACGGGCTACAGCCGCAGGCGTTGGGGGTAAATTTCCAGATTGGAGCTGTGCTGCTCGTCGCGTGCTTGGGCGGCAGAAATGCGGCAGCGATTTCGCAAATTGCCTATTTACTTCTAGGATTGACTTGGTTCAACATTTTTACTCTAGGTGGCGGCATTGATTACGTTCATCAGCCTAGCTTTGGCTATTTATTAGGGTTTATTCCTGGGGCTTGGATTTGCGGCTATTGGGCGTTTCGGGTGCCAGTGCGGCTAGAGTCGCTGGCGTTTAGCTGTGTGTGTGGGTTGCTGACAGTGCATGTGGTGGGTCTAGGCTATTTGGCGATCGCCTCCCATTGGAACTGGCTAGCTACTCCCATTGCCCCCCTGTTTCAATTAATCTTCGCCTACTCCCTGAGTCCGCTGCTAGGACAACTGGCTATCATCTGTGCCGTCACTGTAATTTCGTTTATCTTGCGCCACTTAATGTTTTATTAAAAAACTTACTAAAACTTTGCTTTACTAGAACTCATACCCACGACTAACGCCTGCTTTTGCGGCCTGCTTCATCCGGTCACCATCAGCCTTAATTTTTTTGTCAACCTATGAGTTTCAAAAATCGGCTTTTTTGGATTGTTGGCTCAGTCGGCTTGATTTTTGATCAGCTCACTAAATACTTGATTGCCCGTAGCCTGGAATTGGGAGAGAGCATTCCGCTTTGGGAGGGCGTGTTTCATTTCACCTACGTCACCAATAAAGGAGCTGCTTTCAGCCTATTTCGTGAAAGTGGCGGATGGCTGCGCTGGCTGTCGTTGACGGTGAGCCTGGGGTTGATGGCACTTGCCTGGTTTGGCCCCAAAATGCACCGATGGGAACAGGCGGGCTATGGGTTTATTTTGGCAGGAGCCTTGGGCAATGGGATCGATCGCTTCCTCTTCGGTGAAGTAATCGACTTTTTAGACATCCGGCTGATTAATTTTGCTATTTTTAATATTGCAGACGTATTTATTAATATTGGCATTATTTGTTTGCTAATCTCGGCGTTTGGTCAGCCGGAAAAGTCGGCTAGGAGTTAAGACCTGTTTGCCAGTGTGAGCAGTACCCCCCTCTTATGTCATAATCAGTAACATAAATTTTAATCTTGACGCTTTCGCAGCGCTTTCGCAGTAATGAGTATTGAGGCGATCGATCCAAAAACTCTAGACCGACATGAGTGCGGTGCCTGCGGTTATGTCTACGAGCCGATGAAGGGCGATAGTCAGAATAAAATTCCGGCGGGCATTCCCTTTGCCGAGCTGCCGTCAGACTGGCGCTGTCCAGTGTGTGGGACGCGCTCCTCTCGCTTCAGCAACATTGGCCCGCTGGGCAATCCGTCAGGGTTCAAGGAAAATCTGGGCTATGGGTTGGGGGTGAACACACTCACCCCCAACCAGAAAAACTTGCTGATTTTTGGGGCACTGGCGTTAGGGTTTCTGTTCTTCATTAGCCTCTATGGGTTGCAGTAGTTCTTGCCGCGATGGTTTGCTGCAAGCTTGCTGTTTAGACCTAAAACGGCTACGACCCGAGTCTGCTTGATTTACTGATTGCCGATTGGTTGCCGATTGATTGCCGATTGATTGATAGTTCATCTGATTGACACAGAATCCAAATGCACCGAGTTCTTACGTCTTTGCAACAATCCTGGCAGCGTCTAGTCGTTGTTTTGGTCGCCGTTCTATGCTCGACGGGCTGCGCCCGCAGCTTTTTGCCACCTACCAGTTTTAATCCTTGGCAGGTGGTACCGTTGCCTACTGAGGCAACGCTTTCGGATGTCGCGTTTACAGGCGATCGCCAGCACGGTTGGCTGGTGGGCAGAGATGCCACATTGCTAGAAACCCAAGATGGCGGCAAAAGCTGGGAACTCCGCAATTTAGAGTTGGAAGATGACCTTTACTACGCCTTCACCTCCATTAGTTTCTCGGGTGATGAAGGGTGGATTGCTGGGCAGCCTAGCATCTTGCTGCACACCACAGATGCGGGCAAATCTTGGGCACGGATTCCGTTGAGTGAGCAACTGCCGGGTTCCCCCAATACAATTTTGGCGCTGGCTCCTAAATCAGCAGAAATGACAACCGACATTGGAGCGATCTATCAGACGAAAGACAGCGGCAAAACCTGGCAGGCGATGGTACAAGAAGCGGTCGGGGTGCTGCGAAATATTGCGCGATCGCCCGATGGCAAATACCTCGCGGTTTCAGCTCGAGGAAATTTCTATTCCACGTGGGAGCCAGGTCAAGAGGCATGGGAGCAGCATAATCGCACCAGTTCCCGCCGATTGCAAAATATGGGCTTTGGCCAAAATGGGCGGCTGTGGGCGTTGGCTCGGGGTGGATTGATTCAATTCAGCAAACCTGGCACCCTAGAGGAGTGGGATGAACAAGTGGCTCCCGAGTTTTCTACCAGTTGGGGGTTGCTCGACTTGGCCTATCGAACGCCTAATGAAATTTGGATGGCGGGCGGTAGCGGTAATTTGCTTTACAGTGAAGATGCTGGAGCAACCTGGCAGAAAGATCTGTTAGTAGAAGATGTGCCTTCAAACTTCTACAGAATTATCTTTATGTCCCCTGATCAAGGATATATTTTGGGTCAAGGCGGCACTCTATTGCGCTATGAC
>JAYUYI010000727.1:0-2749 GCA_043752545.1 Thermoleptolyngbya sp. | reverse complement strand
TAGAACTGATCTCCATCTTTGAGGATACTCTCAAAGCGCGTTATTACCCTTTACATTCAATGAATGCCCCAATCCGCCCATAGCGGAACGTCCATCCTAGCTGGTTAAAAAACTCAAGGCGATTTGCCAATTTACCCCAGCGTTGAAGCCGCAAACAAACCAAATTCATATAGCAACTAGCCCTTAAGTTTTGTCCTACAGGGCCGTCTCTACGCTAGATTGCTGTTTAGATAACTATTCCATCAGTTGCCATCTCACCCTGCAATCTGCAATGCTGCTGATGAAATCTACAACCCTACAGAATACCCGCAGGGCGGATATTCATAAGTCTGGAAGGAACCAAAGTCATGGCTAAACAGTTGAATCTATCTGCTGGGCAAGTGGTAGCGACCGCTCTACATACCGAAGTGCAGCAGTCATACCTGGAATACGCCATGAGTGTGATTGTCGGGCGCGCCTTGCCCGATGCCCGAGATGGACTGAAGCCAGTCCACCGTCGCATTCTCTATGCCATGCACGAACTTGGGTTAACGCCCGATCGACCCTATCGCAAATGTGCCCGCGTGGTGGGAGACGTGTTAGGCAAATACCACCCGCATGGTGACCAGTCGGTATATGATGCGCTGGTGCGGTTGGTGCAAGACTTTTCTAGCCGCTATCCCATATTGGGCGGGCATGGAAATTTTGGGTCGGTAGACAACGATCCGCCCGCTGCCATGCGTTACACGGAAACACGGATTTCTGCTATTGGCAACGAGGGGTTGCTTTCCGAGATTGGTGAAGCGACGGTAGACTTTACGCCAAACTTCGACAGTTCCCAGCAAGAGCCAGTGGTGCTGCCGGCGCAGCTGCCGTTTTTGTTGCTCAATGGGTCGTCAGGGATTGCGGTGGGGATGGCGACAAATATTCCGCCCCACAACCTCAGCGAGCTAATTGACGGCTGCATTGCGCTGATCGATAATCCCAACTTGCCCGACGACGACCTGTTTGCGCTCATTCCTGGCCCTGACTTTCCCACGGGGGGTGAAATTGTCGGCACTGAGGGCATTCGGGAAGCCTACACCACTGGGCGGGGCAGCATTTCGATGCGCGGGATTGCACAACTAGAAGACATTCCCGCTAGTCGAGGACGGCAACAGCGGCAGGCGCTGATCATTACAGAATTGCCCTATCAGGTGAATAAGGCGAGCTGGATTGAAAAGATTGCCGATCTGGTAAACCAGGGACGGATTGAAGATATTCAAGATATTCGCGATGAGAGCGATCGCGACGGGATGCGGGTGGTAATTGAGCTAAAACGTGAGGCCAATCCGCAGCTCATTCTCAGCAAGCTCTACAAAATGACGCCGTTGCAGAGCAACTTTGGCGCAATTTTTCTGGCGTTGGCCGATGGACAACCGCGCCAAATGTCGCTGCGAGAGCTGCTGCAATATTTTCTGAGCTTTCGGGAAACGACGCTAACTCGCCAATATGAATATGAATTAGACAAGGCTAGTAGCCAGATTCACCTGCTAGAAGGCTTGACCAACGCCTTAGACAATTTGGATCGGGTGATCGACATTTTGCGCAATGCGCCCGATGGCACCACTGCCAAACGCCAGTTTCAAGCCGAATTGGAGTTTAGCGATCGCCAGTGTGATGCCATTTTGGCGATGCCGCTGCGCCGTCTGACCGGGTTAGAGCGACAAAAATTGCAAACAGAATACAGTGAGCTATCAGCCCGCATGGGCGAACTGCAAACCCTCTTGGGCAATCGCCGAGAGCTAATGAAGGCGATCAAAAAAGACCTGCGCGGCCTGAAGAAAAAGTTTGCCGATCCGCGTCGCACCCGGCTGCAAACAGATGCCCAGCAAGCTGAAGAAGCCGAAGCCCTGGCCGAAAGCGCCCACGATGTGCATGAAGAAGAGGTCGTGCTGGAGTTTACCCAGCGCGGCTATGTGCGTCGCCATACGCCCAAAACCTTTGAGCGGCAGCAGGCCAAGCAAGAAAGCCAGCCGCTGAAAACGCTGCTCGAAAGCGAGGATGTGGCTTTGCAAACTGAGGCGGCCACTACGGCTCAAGAGCTATTGGTGCTAACCCGCAGCGGCAAAGCCTACACCGTATGCGTTGACGATATTTCCCAAACCCACCGCCAGTCGAAAGGCACTCCGCTGATTACGCTCTTGCCGCTCAGCGCCCAAGGCAACGAACCCGAAGTGATCGTGGCTCAGTTTGTGCTTGTACCCGAGTTTTTGGAAAGCTTGGACTTGATTATGCTGACCACCCAAGGGCGGATCAAACGAGTACCGCTGTCAGAATTTGCCAATCTCACCGGACGCGGACTCACCGCCCTCAAACTCAAAGAAGATGACAGCTTGCAGTATGCGCTGCTGGCGGCAGTGGGCGAACAGCTCGTCTTGGCGACCTCGGGTGGGCGGCTGCTGCGCTTTGAAGTGAATGATGACCAGCTGCCGATCCAAAGCCGCACCGCTCAAGGGTCGCAGGCCATTCGCCTAGGGAAGCAGGAGGGGTTGGCGGGCTGTGTAGCGCTCACAGCAGACGATGAGTTTCTGCTGATTTCGCGCCAGGGATACGGCAAAAGCATGGCAGTAAAGGCGCTGCGCAAAGCAAATCGGGGGGATTTAGGCTTGCAGGCCATGAAGTTTGCTACCAAGGGCGATACGGTAGTGGGGATTGTGCCGGGGTATGGAGACACCAATGTGACGGCGCTGACCAGCAGCGATCGCCTTTCCCGCATTCCGGCGGAAGC
>JAYUYI010000726.1:0-6909 GCA_043752545.1 Thermoleptolyngbya sp. | reverse complement strand
GCCAACGGTCGCCCGACATTGCAACTGGCTCCGTTTATTGATTTAGGCACCGTGTGGAATTCGCAGGCGCGCCCCGATCAACCCGACCAGAGGTTTCTGCTCGGCACAGGCGTGGGGCTGTTGTGGCAGCCGTTTCCAGAGTTCAACCTGCGCGTAGACTATGGGCTAGCTCTGGTAGATTTGAGCGATCGCGGCAACAACCTGCAAGATGACGGCCTGTACTTCACCCTCAACTATCGGTTTTAGGTGAAAGATGATTACCACGGGCTGCCAATTAGCGTGAAGGCCGACCAATAGTAGGGATGGGCAAAGGAGGTATCTGGCAGCCCCACCAAGTCTGGCGGCAGCGGGATGTCTCCCCCCGACCAGTGCAAGCGGCCATCTTTGACATAGACCTCGCCGCGCAGCATCGCCAATTGGGCAGCTCTGAGCGCCTCGGCTTTGATGGGTGCGGTGCGCAACTGGTCATAAAATTCTGCCATCAGCCCCGATGAGCCTAGATCGTTCACCGACCACAGGCTGGCGAGTACCGACTTCACCCGAGCTTGCAGCGCTGCCCCCGCAAAACCCAGTTCTGCTTGTTCATTCCCCAAGGCCGTGCGGCAGGCGCTCAAAATCAACAGCTCAATCGGGGGGTCATTCCAGCCCAATTCGCGCAGTTGATCTAATCGCAGCCGCTGGTCTTCAAACTGAATGTAGGAGTTGCTGGGCTGACCGGGCTGGAAATTGGCGTGGGTGGCCAAATGCACAATCCCGTAGGGAATTTCTTGGCGTTGACTCTGAAGCGTATTGACAGTGAAGTCGGCACTGCTGGGTAAAAATAAGCCAAGCCATTGGTTTTGGGGAATGGTCGATAGCTCTAGGGGCACGCCCGGTAAGGCGCTGAGGTCTGGGAACTGCGGGAACTGAGACGCACCCATCGCCAGCACTTGCGTATCGCGCAGGCTAACGTAGCGGGTATCGACCAGGCTGATGGCGGGCATCAGGCCAATGCTATATTTTTCTACCAGAAACTGATTCCCGTCATGCAGCGCCGCCATCGGCAGCGATCGCAATCCCACATCGGGGACAAACGAGAGATTCTGAATGCCGCGCTGCTGGATCTCAGCCTCTAGCGGCGCAATTAGCCACTGGTAAAGCTGTTGCGAGGAGGCCATCATGGCGGCAGTACTTTGGCGATCGCTGGGGTCAATAATGGCCGAGCGAAACTGACGGGCGATCGCCAGCACCAACCCTCGCGTTGCTCCCCGCACCGCTTTGCGAATCACCTGCTGATCGCCCGTCACCATCACCAGTTCTAATAGGTCGTTCTCCGATTCGGGTGTACTGCCGCCTGCCTGCGCCAGGGTAGCCGATTCTGCACTAGGAAAAAAGTTGAGATAGATCAGGCAAGGCGTGACTCCGGTTGCGGTTTTGATCTGATCTAGCGCCTCGCCCACATCTGCCGACGTCAGAATTGGAGCCTGCTCTTGAACCGGAATGTCTAAATAGCTCTCAAATTGAGCCGCACTGTCCTCTTCCAGATCGGCAACTACCTCAAACGAGTTATTTCTAGCATCAATGGTGACGTCATCTGGAATCAGTTCATCGGGTGATTCGGGATCTGATTGTTGTGGCCCAGGTTTGATCAGATCACGGGTGGTTGGATCGTCTTCTGTGGTTGGGGTATCGGGTTGATCTGGCTGATTACGGGTAATTAGCCGAATCCCTCCCTGGTTAAACGAACCGGGAATATCTCGATTCTCCAGAGTAAACGCACCCGTCGTCAGCGCGGCGGCGGTGCCGTTGGTCTCAGCATTGCCCACGCGAAAGGGAACGTCGCGCTGCCCGCCGCCATGGCGAATCGTAATTGTGCCATTGCCCGCTGTACCTACGGTAGAAATGCTGGCGATCGCCCCATTTTGTGCGGTGAACGATTGCAAGGCGCGGAAGAACCGCCCGGTTGTAATATCGACATTGCCGCCCGTGCCGCCATTGCCCTCAGCATTGATCAACCCAACTTCCACATCGCCTCTGGGGTCGAGGGTGACATCGCCGCCGTTGCCGTTGGCCGAACTGGTGTTGATGTTGCCTGTGGTAATGCGATCGCGCGCAATCAGCGACACCGACCCACCGTTGCCGCTGCCCGTCCCACTGTCGCTCCAAGACGTATTCAGATCGCCCGTGCTGATGCTGCCATTGACGGCTGAGAGGGCGATCGCCGCGCTGTTGCTAAACAAGGCGCTGGTCGAGAGGCGACCCGTTGTAAGGTCACCATTGGTGCTGGTGATTTGCAAGTTACCCCCACGGCCTCGACTGGTGGAGATGCTGCGCGTCGTGATATCTTGCTCGGCTTGTAAGGTGACATTAACAACCGCATCATTCAAAAAGCTGCCACCACCGACGTCAAGCGCACTCAAAAGAGTCAGGGTATCGCCAGTCGGTTGCAGCAACAGGTCGCCACTGCTATCAATCGAAAAGCCTGAGCCAAAATCCATCGCGTCAGCCGTCAACGTCAGCGTGCCCGGTGCTTCTAGGCCACCTAAGCTAATGGGGCTACCTAGGAAGAGGCGATCGCCTCCCGTCAGATTCACATTGCCACCGCCGGATGAAATCGCCGTTCTAGTGGAGCCGTCTGCCCCCGTCAGCGAAATGCCCTGCCCGGTGGTGCTAGTGCCCGTCAGCGACACATCGCCGCCGCCCGAATCGATTGACCCAAACCCAGTGATCTCAATGCCTTTGTCACTCGTGCTGATGCCCGTCAACGTAATGAGTGCACCGCCAGAAATTAGAGAAAAGTCGTTGATCAAGATGCCAGGGTTGTTGACGCTGCTTCCCTGTATGCTAATCGCACCGCCAGATGTGCCACCCGAGGTATCAATCGCCTGGTTAATCTCAACCCGCCCTTGTCCGTTATCGTCGGTATCGCCAATTAACCGAACAGCACCGCCACTGGTGGCGATCGCGCCATTCACGAACACGCTATCTGCCGCCTCAAGCGATACATCTCCACCCTGAGTCACTAGTTCGCTATCGACTGAGAAGTTTAGAGCACCGGGGCTGGTCAGTCTAAAGTCACCTGTGTTTTGTAGCACATTGGCTGATACGGAGAGGTTCGCGGCTCCAACTGTCACCGGGCTGTTGATCAGCAACAGTCCATCAATGCTGTTAGCCGCGCCCGCAGCGGTGTTGCCCAAAAGCGTGGTGTTAGCGAGAGCAAGATTGGTATTTGTACTAGAAAAAATGCCGCCGCCTGAAGCGGCTGTGGTGTTATCTCGAATGGTGCTGTCAGTTATGGTAGCCACACTCCGGTTGTCAATCCCGCCGCCATTGCCAATCGCCGTATTATTTGCAATTGTGCTGTTGGCGATCGTAATCTGAGAACCCAAAGGATTGAAGATGCCACCGCCACCAACGCTAGTGGCACGATTACCTGTGATTACGCTATTGCTAATTGTGGCGATCGCTCCATTGCGGTTACTAAAACCACCCCCACTGCTGGCAGAATTATTATTCAGGGTGCTGTCGGTAATGGTCAGCAAACCATCAGAATTGTTTAGAATGCCGCCCCCGTCGTTGGCAGCCGTATTGCCGCTGAGGGTGCTATTGGTGATCGTAAGCGCACTCTGATTGTAAATTCCTCCTCCAAATGCCAACACCGTGGGGCTGGCGGCAGAATTACCACTTACAGTGCTACCGATTACAGTAACGGTGCCGAGACTATCGTTATAAATGCCGCCCCCATTGATGGCCGAATTGCCGCTGATGGTGCTGTTGGTGACTCTAAGCACACCCTGATTGAAAATTCCGCCGCCGAAACCACCCGTAGCAAAGTTGCCGCCAATTGTGCTATTGGTCACATTAACAGTGCCCGTGGAGTCATTTAGAATTCCAGCCCCGTTACTGCTGAAATTACCCGCAAACGAATTGTCACGGACATTGCTGTTATTTAGATTTAGCGTTGCTCCACTGACGCTAATCCCACCCACAAGACCGTTATCAAGGCTCAGCCCGTTCAGATTCAGGGTTACGCCAGCACCAGATAAATCTAAGACTCGGATTACATCGGATTGCCCATCTAAGATGGTGGTCGCGGCTCCAGCTCCGTTGATGGTCAGTGATTTATTGATGGTGAGATCTACAGGTAGTTGATAGGTGCCTGCGCCTAAGTTAATCGTGGAGCTTCCCGCTACAGTGCCGATCGCATCCACCGCATCTTGAATGACGAGACCGTTAACGATCGACCGAGGATCAACCTGGTTGACATTAAAGGTTAATCCACCGGTGCTTGTTAGGTTAATCGTGCTACCCATCGCAAAGCTAAACGAATCGCTCCCAGTTAAGGTTAGAGATGCGGTTCCACCTCCTATTTGGTTGATCGGAGAATCCAACCGAATATCACCTACTCCTCCCGTTCCAGAACTGGTGGTGATGATAACGCTAGTGCCGCCATCAAGCGCTGTTGCAATTATCAGCGGGTCAATGATGCTGGCCGCTCCCGTTGTGGGTGGGTCAAATAACCCTGCGGCTAGCGTACCTGTTCCCCCCGTTTGAATTGTGATGTCTGAGGGGTCGAGCAGCCAGGTACCGGGAGTCCCGTTGGGGGCACTGGCCTCTACCTGGGCTGAGGAGGTGTCTAGCGATCGCGCCCCCGAGGTTTCGACAAACCCACCATTGCCGCCCGTCGCGCCACCGCGTGCCGTAATGTTGCCCAAAAACCGAGTTGTATCGTCTGCCCACACGATGACTCTGCCGCCATTACCGCTCACCGTCGCATCAGCACTGAGGGTAGAGTCGGCGCTAACGGTGGTGGACTGGGCGTTGGGTACCGTGCCCTGCCCCAGATAGTCGCCGCCAATTAGCACCGTGCCGCCGCCCTGGGTGCCCGACGCATTCACATTCGCGCCCACTAACCCCACCTGCGTCCCAAATACCCCAGCCGTGCCGCCCGTCTGGTTTAATGCTGACCCAGGACTAGATACATCCACCGTTCCCGCCACAATGGCAGTACCTGGCGTAGTGGGGATGACTGTGTTCGACGCGGTGAGTTGTACAGTGCCATCGGGATTAACCGTTACACCCGTTGCGGGGTTGTCGCTACCGCCCGTGAGCACCATGGGCAGCGACTCTGGCGTAAACGGTAGCGGATTGGCCAGATCGTCGGAGCCAAGGGGCTGCACTTCCAGCACCAAGAGCGTTCCTTCCTGGCGGATCTCAACTCGATTGGTGCCTGGAACGGCGGTGACGGTAATTTGTCCGCCCGGTGCCGTCAGGGTGCCCGTGTTAACTACGGTGCCGCCCAGTAGATTTAGAGTCTGGCCGGCTGCAACTGCTAAATTGCCCTCATTGAGAATGGCTCCAGGTTGGGCGCTGGTCAAGGCAAAGGCACTGGGGTTGCCCAGCAGATTGGCGTAGTCGGCGTTGCCGAGGGCATTGAGCCAGCGATCGCCAAACCCAATGCGATCGGCAGTGGTCGCCGTAAAGTCTCCTGCCACATCTAGCCGCGCCCCAGTCCCAAAAATAATCCCGGCAGGGTTGAGCAAAAACAGGTTGGCGTTGCCGCCTGTGACTCGAATCAGCCCGTTGATCCGCGATACCTCGCCACCCGTCACCCGACCCAAAATGTTGCGGATTTGCGGGTCGGTCAGAAAGTTAGCAATTTGGTTACGACTGAGTCCAAACCGTTCAAAACTATGGAACAGGTTGGCTCCATCCCGAGAGCGGCTGCCGCCATCAATGTCGATCCGATTGCCCCTGGCTCTAACGCGGGTATTGGTGCGATCGCGTCCCGGCGTAATGGCCTGAGCCAGCAGGAAGGGTGAATCTGCGAGTGAGGGTGAATCTGCGATCGCATTCTGCGCAGTGGCCGTAGATGCCGTAGCCTCTGCGGCCTGTGCCCGTTGCTCAGCGCTTGCCATCACCACTAGCAGCGTCACCAAGAGGCCAACGGTGCCCACTAAGCGGTTCGACCTCTGCCCGGAGCTTACTCCTAGCAATCTAAATACCATTTTCATAAAATTATTACGGATAAAATTCAAGTGACTCAAGCGATTGTTCAAGATTCAGGGTTAAATTCTTCAGGCTCAATCAGGCGGCACATAAAACCGTCCGACGACGCTGCTGTGTTGTCGCATCGCCGCATCGGTTAGCCCCACTCCCTGTAAAACCGCTGCCCAGTCCGTGGCTAGCGTTGAATCGGTTGCCGTGCCTGAACGGGCATCCAACGCGGCCAGCGTGTCATACCAAAGCTGAGCCTGGGCGTAGAGTAAAAAGCGATTCTGCACTGGGGTTTGTTCTACCTCACGCGCCAGTGCAGGATTTGACCCCGTGCGCTGCACAGTCCCCTCCACAAAGGCTGGAGCGTAAATTTCATCGGTGTCGTCACAATAAATCAAAAAATACCAACGGTAGGACTTGCCAACCTCCAGGGCGGCTTTGGCCGATGGCAGACGCAGGCTAATTACCCCGCCCTGCGGCAGTGGCTCGGCTACGGCAAACCGCGTTTCGTAAACGGTCTGATGTTGCTCATTTTGCAGCACAAACCGCAGGGTAAACTGCGCCGGGTCTGGGGTCAGGGCATAGGGCACGTAGAACCAAAAGGCAGGATGCTCACTGCTGGTTAGAGCCGGGGTTTGGCCATCAGGCAGCAGCGCTGTCAACGGCGGAGCAGATGGCTCAATCGGGCGACATTTGTCGGGATTGCGCGTGGCGGCTCCTCTGCGACGATTACCAGATACACCGACTTCCTGCTGCTCAGTAAAAAGACCTCGAATCCGATCGATTAGACTAATTTGGGCGATCGCCACCGATGGCAGCAAGATTGTGTTGAGCAGGGCGATCGCGATCGCCACACGCCACCAGCGGAGGCAGAGAAAAGAAGATTGAAACATAAATAGGGGGGCGATGCAAGAACTGATCAGGAACTTATAA
>JAYUYI010000725.1:0-2753 GCA_043752545.1 Thermoleptolyngbya sp. | reverse complement strand
GTAGCGGTGACAGCACGATCAAAATACGCCAGTCCATATTGATATCCTCCTCTAAAGATTTGTGAAATACTCTCATCTTTAATTACTATTCTGCCGCTAACAGCCTCAATTTGCTAGGGGGTAATTGATGATCTTGATTCAGGATTCTTGCCTGCATGGATCAATGCCAGCTGCTCATATTTTTTGGCATGGTCGATTAAATCAGCAGCTTCTGCTTCAGACAGCTGACGCGCAACTTTAGCCGGAATCCCCAAAACCAGCGATCGCGCCGGGACATCCTTGGTCACAACAGCTCCTGCTCCCACGATGCTTCCCGCTCCAATCCGCACCCCGTCTAGCACAATTGCCCCAATCCCAATCAGACAGCCTTGTTCTACATGGGCACTATGGATAACAGCGCGGTGTCCTACTGTGACGTATGCTTCTAAGACGGTGGGTTTGCCAGGGTCACTATGTAAGATTGCGCCGTCTTGAACGTTGGTGCTTTGCCCAATTACAATCCGTTCTACATCGCCTCGAACCACAGCGCCATACCAAACACTAGCCCCTGGTGCCAGCTCGACGTGTCCGATTACGGTAGCGCCAGGGGCGACAAAAGCAGCAGCTGACAAATCAGGGGTTGACCAGCCGAGGACGGGGAATCCGGTTGAGGGAGTCGCAGGGGTCGAAGATGTAGACAACGTGAACCACTCCTTAACAGTGCCTAGGCTGATTTTGCCCTGGGAGGATGTTGAGAACATAATTGGGAGAGAAACTAGCGTGAACGGCTGATGATTTCTCGGACATTTTGCCCGCCAAACATCAACTTTTAAACCAACCTCTTCCGGCAGAATGCTCTTAGAATTGGCGTGAGAGCAAGCACGTCCAAAAGTCTATAATAGAGCCACCGCCCATGGTACATGGAAACTACGCTGGTAGCGACTTCATGATGAACCCAGCCCTACAGTATCCGATTTTTGGCCCTGAGATTCAGTGCCCCCACTGTCGCCAAGCGATCGCTGCATTGACGTTGACTGATACCTATTTGTGCCAGCGTCATGGGGCATTCGAATCCAACCCCAAAACGGGTGAACTGGTTCACCTGCAATCGGGGCGGCATTGGCGGCTATGGAATGATGAGTGGTTTCGCCAACATAGTCACCCGGATGGTATTCGCTTCGAGATTCACGAAGCCCTCGATCGGCTCTATACCCAAGGCTATCGTGCTACCCGCGTGATTATTGCGCTGCGGTATCAAGACTTGATTAGCACGTATTTAGAACGCAGCACCCCGGGGCGGGGACAGGCAGATTCATCACGCCCCCGGCTGTATGGGTTGCCCGTTGAGTTTAGCCCTGATCCCAAAGATGAACCCTGTTGGGATGTGATCAATTTTGATTTAGAAAAAGAACCAGGTGCGCCAGTTCGTTATCCCTATTTCCGGCTGTTTGAATAGCGGTGATCAGCCTGCTAGAACCCCGACTGTGTTAGAAGCCGGGGTTTTAGTTTTCCATCGTGATTAAATCTCCTGTGATTAAATCTCCATGCACCACGCTTCAATTCGCACGGCGGATATTTTTAGGGCGATCGCCTTCTATGAGCATCTAGGGTTCGTGGTGTGTGAGCGCTTTACGGCGGGGATCACGCTGGGCTGCTGGATGGAGGGGTTGAACGGACGGATTGAGCTGTTGCAGGTGCCGCAACCTCGCCCCGCCGCCGATGCCTTTGGCGACGAGCACTATACCGGGTACTACCACCTATCGTTTGACCTGACGGCGGCGGCAGTAAGTTTGCCAGTTTGGCTTGGCGGGTTACGGTCTCGATTGGCGAATCTAGAACCCGCCCAGCCTTTGACCGTATTGCTGGAGCCAACTCAGCAAATAATTGGCGATCGCGTCTACGAAGTAGCCTTTATTGCGGATCTTGACGGACTACCTCTGGAATTTATCCGCGTTTTGGGCAACGCTTTTGGGAAACGTTAGCGGCGGATGAGTTGGGGTGACAGCAGTGGGTTCTGCGGGCGATCGCCCTAAACTCCCCGGTTTCGTCATTGGGCGACCGACCCCATAGGTGAGCGCATAGCTGCGTGCCAATAGCCAAAACCACAGTGCCGGATGGCGCGGTTCTAGCCACGGCTGAACGCGACGGGCAAACCCTGGTAGCCCTTGAAATAGCCAGCTTAAGCAAGCTGCCACCGTAAAGTTGACATAGCTGCCCATCCAGCGGACTAAGTCGCTAGGGCCTGCTAGATCCCAAATCCACAGCAGCAGGGAGGGGTTGTGCCAAGCCGCCTTCAGCGCCATGCGGTTGAAGGGAAACCAGCCCGCTCGGTCTTTAACAAACCGATCGGCCACCTCTGGGGTTTCACCTGCCAAAATGCCAAAGAAGGTGTTTAGCATGGAGTTCACCCGCTCCGGGGCGATGAAGCGACCCGTGGGCACCATCATGCCTTTGGAAAACAGCCAGGTTACTGCAATATTGCTCTGGTAAGCGCGAATTTGCTCTAGGTGGCGGGCTTTCAGCAAATCGTGGCGCAGCGCTGTGTGCAGCAAATCGGTGAGGCGAGGCAAATTGCGCACCAATGAGCCAAACCCTGTGAACACCAAGGGAGACTGCAACGACGCGGCATCGCCAATGGCAATCAGCCGATCGAGGGCAACATGGCGATCGCTTCCATCTACGCTGAAGTGCCCCGGAATATAGCCAAATGTCGCCTTGCGCCAGACTAATTTATCCATGTCACAGCGGCGATACTCGGGCAAGATGGCGAAAAA
>JAYUYI010000724.1:0-6920 GCA_043752545.1 Thermoleptolyngbya sp. | reverse complement strand
CCATCTGCGACCAAAATCACATCTGACTTCATCTGCGGTTGGGCGCTAATAAAACTGCGCGCTGCGCTGTAGCTAGTGGCATGTTTGAGCACTTGCGCCATCATCTGCACATGGCTGCAACCGGAGCGCGTCAGTTCTCCAAACCGGGCAGGGCGGACGGTATTTAGTGCCAGCGAAATGCCAGCTACATTTAAGCCCGAATTGGGCCAGACGGCACCCGAAACGGCGATCGCTACATGGGGAATGCCGTCGTGGGGCTGCCGCACAAATACCGTCGGGTGATTGAGCCAGTGGCTGATCGGCTGGCGGGGGCAGTCCAAACTATCGCCGTGGTAAAGCCGTCCATCAGTAGTCGCCTTGCCTGCGGCGACCATCTGCGAACAGCCCAAATCCAAGGCGGGCAAAAAGTCTCGAACATTCACCTGATAGCCCAACAGCATGGGGATCGAATCGCGCAGCAGCTGCTGAAACACATCACCAAAGGCGATCGCCAAACAGCTCTCTACCGTCAATCCCAGGTCTGCCGTGGCCGCTGCCAGCCCTGCACATTCATCGATGACATCGGGGAATGTGCGCTGTCTGGCAAACTTTCCCAGGCCAAGATGGGTTGAGGCCAGCTTTAAAGCGGTAATAAACCACCGGGGCAGGCAGGCAATTTCATCATGCAGCAGCTGGCCGTGCTGGTAGCCCATCTCGTAGGGGGTGCCGTGGAGCCAAACGATTTTGACCCTGCCGCGATCGGCTCGATGCGATGGGATGGGGCACCAGTTGGGGTCAAGCTGAAACCGGGGGGGAGCCGATGCGGCAACTGCCAAATTGTTGCTGCCCACAGGCTGCACATCGTGATCTTGACCCAAAAAAGATGCTGTATTGGTCATTCTGCCTCATGTCGTTGGGGTTTTATCGTTTGCTGGGCAAAGGCTTGGGTCGGTGTTGACTTAAGCGCGCAACGATCAGCGCCCCTGCTCCCAACGCTACGGTGGCAGCGGTATAAAACACCCCGATGAGGCCAACATGGGCAAACACTGGAGCGAATAGGATAGGGAACAGAAATTGGCCTAAAAAGCCCGACCCGGTTCCTGCTGCTAGGATGCTGGACTGGAGCTGCACGGGCGCTTGATCGGCCAGCAGCCCGTACAGGCTGGGCACCACAATCCCAAATCCCATGCCAAACAGGATGGCGGTGGGCAAGATTAGCGAAAATTGGTGTAGGTGCGGGATGGTAATTAGAGCCGCTGCCATGACGCCATAGCCCAGGGCGATCGCCCCCAGGTTGCCCCAGGCTTTGGCAATTGGGCGAACGCCAAAGGCCGAAATTAGAGTAGCTCCGACCGCTTTTGACGCCAGCACAATGCCGATAGTTAGGGTGCTGGCGGCTAGGGTGCTGCGCAGGTAGAGGGGGATATAGACGATGGAGGTGTAGACGGTGCCCGACGTTAGCCCCAGCGCTAGCAACAGTCCTAGGGTTTGAGGATGGCGCAGGAGCAGAAACAAATTGCTGCGCAGTGGGGCGATCGCTACATCCGGCGGCAGCTCTTCTGCGATTGCGCCGCCCTGTTCGCCAGATATTTCGTTAGAAACGGCATGGCCTGCCTCAACCCTTCGCAGCAGCAGCAGGCTCAGAGCGGCCAGTGGCAGCCCCACGCCATAGAGATAAAACGCCCATTGCCAATGAAACGAACCCACCCAGCCGCCCAGCAGTGGATAGACAATATTGGCCAAACTGATGGTGCTGGCCACATAGGCCAACACTTGCGATCGCGCATCGGCTCGATAGAGTTTGCCGACCAAGCCCAGGCTGGCTGCCGTTAGCCCCCCAGTAGCCACACCCAGCAAAAACCGCGTGATCATCAGCGGCACCAGGCTATCCATTGCAGCACCCGCCATACCAAACACGGCATAGAGGATTAGTGACGGCACCAGCACAGGCAGTGCCCCCACCGAATCTGCCAAAATCCCCAACAGGGGCAGTGAAATGGCCACGGTCAAAAAATGTAAACTCACCAACGTCCCGGCAATGCCCGGTTCAAAGTGGAGCTGATGAATGATTTCTGGTAAGTTTGGGGCGAGGACAGCGCCTGCCATCACCGTTAATGAACCGATCGCCAGCAAGAGCTGCAAACGAGAATTGCGCCACATTCAAGCCATCTCCCAAATTGTTATGGAAACACGTTAGTTTTGCCCAATACCCTAACCCTATCGAATGAACGGCAAGGGTTGCGGTTCCAGCAGCTTTACAGTCCATAGCTACAGTTGGAACTGCAGGCGATTGTTTCAGTGTGTTGGTTTAACCCAATCAATGAAATGCTGAGGATCTCTAGCCCTACGGGTTGCCCCCACATGGTTCTGCGATTTACCTCTACATGGGCATGGGATAGCTGGGTGCGATCGCCATCAATGTTGGTGAACGCCTGAGATTGACACGCGCCGTTGCCCAGTCGAGATGAGGTGATCGTAATCGGTTTTTCGATGCCGTGGTCTTCAAAGGCGTTGATAATTAGCGTGACCGAGTTGCCAGAGAGGGTCTGATTGACGATGCGATAGCCTTCTTGCTCCAGGCTATTTAGCTCTCGAATGCTGCCGTCGGCTTTTTTGTGGTAGTCGTAGACGGGGGTGGCACCCACAGGCGAACAGTCTGGATTCAGGTGGATATCGTAATTGACCTGCCCAGTACTGCCGCTGGTCGATACGTAGAAAACGGTTTGGTTGATGTTGGCTAGAGATGGGGCAGACATGACTAATAGTCCGCAGTTGATCAGGGCGGCGATCGCCAATTTTCTGGGAGATGTCAGCATCATAGGAATGGCTCGATTAAAGTGACTAAAGCGATTTACTAATACGCTACAAAGCTCAGCGATTCAACCATGGTTTGCCACAGTTCAGTCTCCATCGGTTCAGTACAGATCGACTGCCTCTGAACGGGTCTTGGGTTGAAGCGACCACCACATAGGAGCTGCGATAAAAATAGATGAATACGCTCCGCAAAGGAGTCCATAAAAAATTGCTAATGCAAAGGCATGCAGTGGTTCAGCCCCAAGGTAAAACAGGCACAATGCACCTGTGATCACGGTCAAAACGGTGTAGAGCGATCGCTTTAGGATCTGCCAGATGCTTTGATTCACCAAATCTTCTAACTCTTCTGAAGTACTAGCAGCTTCAAACGAAAGATTTTCTCTAATGCGATCGAAAACGACAATGGTGTCGTTGACTGAGTACCCAATTACAGTCAAAATGGCGGCGATAAACGTTACGTCGATCTCAAATTTAAAGATTGAAAACATACAGAGTACAAAGAACGCAGAGTTGAGGATAGCGATACATGCTGCGATCGCATATCGCCAGCCAAACCGCATCATAACGAAGACAAACACGCCCAAGATGGCAAATCCAATGGCATAGATAGCCTGTGTCACCAGCTGTTGGGCGATCGCTGGATCGGCAGTATTTTCCTGAAAGGCAACACTCGACCCATACTTTTCCTTAAAGGCATCCACAATTTTTGTGATGTCGTCTGCTGCCAACACATCATCGAAACGAGCGGCAATCTGAGTGCTATTGGTGCCAGCGATCGCGACTGTGGCGGGTTCGATTCCAGCATCCTCTATCGTTGCGATCGCGGTTTCCTGATCAATGGGCTGGTTTATGGTGACGTCTAAAGCAGTCCCCGCCTTGAAGTCAATATCTAGGTTGAGCGGGCTAGTCAGAATCGTGAAGGCTCCAACCGCAGCAATCAGGACTGAAAGAGCCAAAAAAGCATAGCGGTGCTGCACAAAACTAAATCGACTTCTAAAGTCTGGTGGTTCTGTTTGTTTGGCTCCAAAAAAGGTAGGGTTGTTGAGGTTCCCATGCTGGGTCAATAAATTTAGCAGCAGTCGAGACAAAAACACGTTGCTCACTAGGCTGATCAAGATGCTGAGCATCGTAGTCAGCGCAAAACCACGGATGGGTCCAATCCCGACGATGAAAAGGGCGATCGCCCCAATTAGCCCCGTTGCATTGGCATCTAAAATGGTTCTCAACGCGTGATGTTCACCGTCTCTGACCGCTGTAATCACCTCCTTACCTTTCCGCAGTTCCTCCTTAATGCGTTCATACGAAAGAATATTGGCATCCGATGCAATTCCGAGACCTAACACAAATGCGACGATTGCTGCCAGTGATAAGGTGGCATGAAGCACGTTAAACACCAGCAGCAGCAACCATAGGTAGGTAGACAGAGTGAACACAGCAATTAGCCCTGGCACTCCATACAGCGCTACCATAAATACAAACACGAGCGTCAAGGCCAGCAACCCAGCTTGCAACGTAGCCCGCAGATCTGCTTCTCCCAAAACTCCCCCAACCGTTTGAGAATACTTTTCTGTTAAGTTCAAGGGCAGGTTTCCGGGCTGATTTAGAATGTCTCGAACCTGCTGACCATTTGACACCCCAGCCAGCTTAATCCGAATCTGATTCGTTCCTTCGATGATGACGTCGGGTTCTGCTACCCCCAAGCGATTGGCGCGATCGCTCAAAGTTTTGGCAGTTTCTAACAGATTAGCTCGCTCAACGCTTTGACCAGCCTGTAAAGACTGCGCCTCGTATAAAATCTCATACCCTCCTTTAAACTCCAGCCCAATGCGGGTTTGCTGGATTAGGGTAGGCGTTGTTAATGCCATCAAAGATAATAGAAATAAGACAATTGCAATGAATGGCAATAGTGCTTTTCTTGTAGCCCGTTGAGGGAAGGAAGTCATAGTATTTTCATGAATTTGTAAAAGAAAATGCTGAATTGAGAGCCGTCGCTATTCGTGAGGCACTCGGTTGAAAAGAATACGCGGCAGGCACTTGCACAGAGGCGTTTCGCAAAACGTCCTACAGGTGTGTGGTCTATCGGTTTGAAAGTAGTGTTAGATCCCAACCATTAACATTGAGCTATCTGCCGTTTTGGATTACAGATGGATGATTAGATCGCATGGCTTTTGCGGCTTCTAGCTCATCGTCCTCGGCGTCAGCATCAATGGCATCAGCTTCAGTGGTTTCAGTGGTTTCAGACAATTTCATGTCATCAGTTTCCTCCCCGTCGCTGTCGCTAGCTTCAGCAGCCAGCTGACTGCGATCCACAGGAGTGGCAGCAATGGCAGACGGTGGATGAACTAGATCGGTCTGTCCTAATGCCCCGACGCCTACAGTGACGATTGACGCGAGCAGTAGCATGACTTTAGACATGGAGTGCAACTTGTGTGAGGTTTGCAAGTCACACTCTACAGATCTAAAGTCAAGAACTCGGAAAGATGATTGAATCTACGCTTTACTTAAGCTTAATTAAGCGGCATTAGCCGGAAGTGTGACGGTGAAGCAACTGCCGATGTTGAGTTGGCTAGTCACCGTGATTTTACCGCCGTGACGCTGGGCAATCCCTTGGGCGATCGCCAATCCAATGCCGCCGCCTAAGCCTAAATCTAGGCGATAGAGCGTTTCATCAACCTGCTCTAACGATTGACTGACTCGGATATATGCCACATGCTGTCCTACATCGTTGCTCAAAATGGGCATCGTCACGCCCATCAGCCGCTCTTTGCCAGTTTGGATTTGCACAGTCTGAATCGGTATGGGCTGATTTGGGTTGGTTAAAGGCAGAACTAATACATGCTTTCCCATCTGTGCCAATACCTTTCCTTCCAAGTCAAACCATTGCAGCCCCTGGCCTTGGCTAATCAAATCTCCGACATCATTATCATCATCTGGCTTCAGCACCACGCCATCAAATTCGGCGCTGGCACCTGCCCCCTTTCCTAACGCTGCTAACTTTGCCGTCACTTGGTTCAATAAACTGCGGGCAAAGACGACCCGGACGGCGATCGCAAACACCGTTAAAACGACGCAGAGAACCGCTAGCTGAGACGCCAGCAATCGATAGCGAAGCTGCTTAAACATACTCAAGTTTTTGATACAAGGCGCAATCAAATCGGTCGCAGTCGATATCCAATTCCGTATACTGTCTCAATTAGTTCCTGCTTACTGCCAGCTGCCTTTAACTTTCGACGCAGATTCACCATATGCGTTTTGATTGTTTCTTCCCCAACTGTTTGATCATATTCCCAGAGCTTATCTATCAGCATAGGACGGGTAAAGATCTGGGTAGGTTGTCGAAGCAAGTGGTCTAACATCATATATTCTCGGGGTGTCAGCGATAGCAGCGTACCTTGGTATGTGACTTGGCGAGTACTCGGATCTAGCTGCAAATATTCATGCTGCAAAAGCGAGGGTTGCAGCGTCATGTAGCGTCGAGAAAGCGCCCTGATCCGTGCTTCCAGCTCTTCTAATTCAAAGGGTTTGCCCAGGTAGTCGTCTGCACCCGCGTCTAGCCCAATGACTTTATCTCTGGTGGTGTCGCGTGCCGTCAACATCAGCACGTAGGCACCACACCCAGCCATACGCAATCGTTTACACAGCTCAATTCCATTCAGTTTGGGTAACATCAGATCTAACAAAATTAAATCAATAGGGAGCAGATTGGGCATATTCCCAGCCTGTCAGACCGTCTGAGGCTAAATCGACGGCATGCTGCTGCCTTCGCAAATCGTTTGCGAGGGGTTTGGCGATGCGGTCATCGTCTTCAATCAACAGAATTTTCATGGCTGATGCTCACTCTAAAATGACTTAAATACTTTTGGCTCAGGTGCCCGATAGGTCATCCATTTACTGGTTTGCAGCTTCATTCCCACCAGCAGTTCAGCAAAGCGGACGCCAGCCGCGACGGCATCAATGCAGGGCACGCCTAGCAGGTGGGTGAGCTTTGCATCGAGTCCTCCCATGCCTGCACAGCCCAGGATAATTGCTTCGGCTCCGTCTTCGCTCAGCGCCAACTGCCCCATGCGGCTGAGTCCTTCGACAATGGCGCTGGGGTCTAGTTCGCAGGCCAGCACGGGCAAATCGAC
>JAYUYI010000723.1:0-2759 GCA_043752545.1 Thermoleptolyngbya sp. | reverse complement strand
CGGAGTACGATGCGCTGATGATTCGCTCGGGCACTCGTGTGACCCAGGCCATGATTGATGCCGGCAAACAGCTCAAAATTATTGGGCGAGCCGGGGTTGGGGTCGATAATGTGGACGTGCATGCCGCCACCCGCCGGGGCATTTTGGTGGTCAATTCGCCCGAAGGCAATACCATTGCTGCCGCCGAGCACGCGATCGCCATGATGCTGTCGCTGTCTCGCTACATTCCTGAGGCCAATGCGTCGGTAAAAAGCGGCAAGTGGAATCGCAGCAGTTTTACTGGCGTTGAAGTTTACAAGAAAACCCTCGGCGTCATGGGGCTAGGCAAAATTGGTTCCCACGTCGCCACTGTGGCACGGTCGATGGGAATGCGGCTGTTGGCCTACGATCCGTTTCTCTCTAACGAGCGGGCAGAACAGCTGGGGTGCCAACTAGTAGAGCTAGATATGCTGTTTCGCGAGGCAGACTATATTACGCTGCACTTACCCAAGACTACAGAAACCTATCACTTGATTGGCAAAGACGCGATCGCCAAAATGAAGCCCACCGCCCGGATCATCAACTGTGCTCGAGGCGGCATTATTGACGAGGAAGCGCTGGCGATCGCCCTGCAAGCAGGCAGACTGGGCGGTGCGGCGCTGGACGTCTACGAAACCGAGCCGTTGGGCGAATCTGCTTTGAGAGCACTCGGTAAAGAAATCGTGCTGACTCCGCACCTAGGAGCCTCAACCGAAGAAGCCCAAGCCAACGTGGCGATCGACGTGGCCGAGCAAATCCGCGATGTGCTGCTGGGGCTACCGGCTCGCTCTGCCGTCAACATTCCCGGCCTGCGTCCTGACCTGCTCGAAAAGCTGCGCCCCTACCTGCGGCTAGCAGAAACTCTGGGCAACATGATTAGCCAGTTGACCGGAGGCCGAGTCGAGTCGCTCAACGTGCGGCTCCAGGGCGAACTGGCCAACAGCGAAAGCCAGCCCGTCGTCGTGGCCGCCCTCAAAGGGTTATTGTCCCATGCGTTGCAGGAGCGGGTTAACTACGTTAATGCCAGCATTGAGGCCAAAGAGCGCGGCATCCGCGTCATCGAAACCCGCGACGCCGCCGTGATTGACTACGCCGGATCGCTGCACCTCTCCTCCACCGGATCACAGGGCAACCACTCCGTGACTGGCGCAATTCTAGGCGACAACGAAATTCGCATTACCGACGTAGATGAATTTCCGATCAACGTGCCTCCCAGCCGCTACATGCTATTTACTCTGCACCGCGACATGCCGGGGATCATCGGCAAAATTGGCTCTTTACTGGGCAGCTTTAACGTCAACATTGCCAGCATGCAAGTGGGGCGCAAAATTGTTCGCGGCGATGCCGTCATGGTGCTGAGCTTGGACGACCCTCTGCC
Source organism: Thermoleptolyngbya sp. (assembly GCA_043752545.1). Lineage (GTDB taxonomy): Bacteria > Cyanobacteriota > Cyanobacteriia > Elainellales > Elainellaceae > CASBQJ01. The sequence goes on along the minus strand of JAYUYI010000723.1, from coordinate 1,363 downwards.
AGACGGCATTCTAGAAGAAATCATCAAAGTCCCCGGCATCCGCGATGCTTACACGGTGACGCTGTCGGCATAAAACTGGGAAAGAGTAGAGGTAAAAGATGGACAGATTGTGCTTATCTTTTATCTCTACTCTTGATTTTTACCCTCTATCCCTCTAAAAAATTTGGCAACTAGCTGGTGGGAAATTCAAGCGCTGTGTGATGTATCTGCAGAAGATCTAGTCTCTTGGCGACTAGGCGAATTTGGCTGTCGGGGTACGTCGAGCGAAAGCAATGGGCATACCCGCTTAGTCAAGGGGTACTTGCCGCAAAATCAGGCTCAGTTATTAGACCTGTCGGCCTTGGCATTATTGATCAAGCAAGATGCACTTTGTGCGGGCGTATCCGTGCCCGCCGTGCAGTGGCTGTTAATTGACGAAGAAGACTGGGCCAATAGCTGGAAAGATTATTGGCACCCGCAAGAAGTGGGCGATCGCCTCTTAATCAATCCCGCTTGGCTACCCGCCCCAGAGGGCAGCGATCGCGTCATTTTGCGGCTTGATCCCGGTGTTGCTTTTGGCACCGGTGCCCATGCCACGACCCAGCTTTGCCTAGAGGCACTGGAAATGCGGCTAGAGCAGCCGACCGATGCAGTGGTAGCCGATATTGGCTGCGGCTCCGGCATTCTGTCGATTGCGGCTCTGTTGCTGGGGGCAAAGCAGGTCTATGCTGTAGACACAGACCCGTTGGCGCTAACGGCCACTAATGCCAGTCGAGAGCTGAACCAAATTGCGCCAGAACGGCTGCTGGCAGATGTGGGCAGCCTTGATCGGCTGATTGAAATGACCCAAGGCCCGGTCGATGGGTTTGTCTGCAATATCTTGGCAGAAGTGATTGTAGATTTGATCCCCGGCATGGCAGCGATCGCCAAACCCACGACTTGGGGCGTGCTTAGCGGCATCTTACTAGAGCAGGTGAAGCCCGTTGCCGACACGCTCGAAGAAAACGACTGGATTGTGGCGACGCTATGGCGACGCCAAGACTGGTGCTGTCTGAACATTCGCCGCTCCTAAGCCCGACTCCGCCTGCTTATTCGGGCGTGGGGCGTGCTACAAACCTCCACACCAAAACCGCCATTAGCCCAACCATTAGCAGCCGGATGACGAAAGCTAGGAGTTGGAACACAACGCCGAGCAGCGCGATCAAAAACAATCCCGCAACTAGCAGGGTTAATACTTGCCTGCCCTGAGACAGGTTAGCAAACCAGAGGCGCAGATCTGAGCCAGAGGGGGCATTTGGCCGCAGAGCGCTATCGTCTGGGCAAAACGGCATGGGTCGAAGGATGTCTGGATCTAAAGGATGTGCCTCTGAAGTAAGCGCCTCTG
>JAYUYI010000722.1:0-2768 GCA_043752545.1 Thermoleptolyngbya sp. | reverse complement strand
AGAACTGCTGCACGTAGAGCAAAAATGACGTGACAACCCCGACGGTGGCCGCTCCGGTGACGGCCAGGTAGCCGCCATAGGCCAGCACGCCAGCGGTGGCCAGGGTGTTGAGGAAGTCGATTGAGGGCAAAAAGGCGGCGGTGATGGCGACGGCCTGCACGTTGGCATCGCGATTGGCGGCGTTGAGCGCTTTGAACTCGTCAATGTTGAGCTGGACTCGGTTGAAGGCTTGGGCTTCTTTGACGCTGCCAATGTCTTCTTCGAGTTTGGCAGACAGTTCGCCAATGGTTTCTCGCGTGACCCGAAACCGCGCTCGTGCCCAGCGAGCAAACAGCCCAGTCGTAAAAATCATTAGCGGCACCACCAGGTTGCTCAGCAGCCCCAGTTGCAGGTTGATGCACAGCATGGCGATTACAATCCCCACCAGGCTGAACAGGTTGCCGAGCATTTGGGCGACGGTTTGGCCAAACGCCTGGTTGACAGTGCTGACATCGTTGAGCAGGCGACTCATTAAGTCCCCGGCTTCGCTGCGATCGAAAAAGCTAACGGGCAGGCTCTGGATTTTGTCGAACACGTCTTGCCGGAGCTGTCCCAAAATCCGCTGCATAATGGAGCCAACCCGCAAAATTTGGCCGCGAATCGCCCAAACGCCGACGATGTACAGCAGTCCCAGGAGACTCAGCAGCAGCAGCAGCCCTTGCAGGTTGCCCTGCCCAATCAGGTGGTCGATTGACCAGCCAATAAAAAACGGCCCGATCGCCTGAGTTGCTGCACCGAGGGTAATCAAACTCAGAGCCACGGGCACTTCTTTGCGATAGGGACGCAAATATTGCAAAAAGCGTTGCAGGGTTGAGAGCTGTTTGCGAGATTTTAGTTCAGATGCAACGACGGAGCCAGTGCTGCTCATACGGGTGCTTTTTGTTGGACCTGCGATTCTAAAATGACGCCATAGAGGGGGCTGTGGCGCATTAGCTGGTCGTGGGTTCCTTGTGCTACCAGTCGGCCTTTGTCCATCAAGAAAATCCGATCGGCGTTTTTCACGGTGCTAATCCGCTGGGCAATCACAAAGGAGGTGCAGGTTTTTTGGTGCATCAGCCGATCGAGGGCATCTTGAATTTGAACGGCGGTTTTGGCATCGACGGCGGAGGTGCTGTCGTCGAGAATCAGGACGCTGTAGTTAGTCAGCAGCGTGCGGGCGATCGCAATTCGCTGTTTCTGCCCGCCCGACAACCCCACGCCGCGTTCGCCCACCAGGGTATCGTAGCCGTTGGACAAAGCAGTGATGAACTCGTGCATTTGAGCGGCTTGGGCGGCGGCAATCACGTCGTCTAATGACGCGTCGGGCTGAGCGTAGGCAATATTTTCGCGCAGGCTACCAGAGAACAGCGTCGTTTCCTGGAACACAATGCCGATGTGCGATCGCAAACTGGCCAGAGTAAAGTCGCGAACATCGCGCCCGTCAATTCGCACCGAACCCTGGGTGACGTCGTAGAACCGGGGCAGCAGATTCATGATCGTGCTTTTGCCAGATCCGGTCATGCCCAAAATGGCGATTAATTCATTCGGTCGGGTTTCAAACGACACGTCTTTGAGGGCATAGGTGGTAGAGCCTGGATAGCGGAAGGACACGTTTTCGAAGGTAATTCTGCCGCCGCAGGTTTGGAAGGGCACCGCATGGGGGCGATCGCGAATTTCGATTGCCGCATCCACCACTTCATACACCCGCTCTGCCGATGCAGCCGCTTGGGCGATCGCCGGAGCCGCAAAGCCAATCAATAAAATCGGTTGCAAAATCAGCAGCAGGTATGAATTAAACGCCACCAGTTCGCCAATCGAAAACCGATCGTTAATCACCGCCGCCCCGCCATAGCCCACCACCACCAGCGTCACCAAATTACTTAGCAAAAAGATAAACGGGAAGGTGTTGCGAATCGCCAAGAGGGTTTTCATGTTGGTACGCACCAACGCCTGGTTCATTTGGGTATAGCGCTCACGTTCGGCCTGTTCTCGCACAAAGGCTTTCACGACGCGAATCCCCAACAGGTTTTCTTGCAGCACCGCGTTGAGATTGCCCAACTCCTCTTGCACCTGACGAAACAAGTCGCCATTGCGGTTGAGAAATCGCGCCAGCAGCCAGCCCGCCATGGGTACTACGGTTAGGGTAATGAGCGCTAGCTGCCAGTCCATGATCAGCAAAATGACCGCAATACTAACCAGGGTGACAATGGCGCTGATCACCTGCATCAGGCTGGTGCTGAGGAAGGTGCGGATTTGATCAATGTCGCTGGTAACACGGGTCAGCAGTTGGGAGGTCTGCGACTGGTCGTGATAGCTGAAGCTAAGGTTTTGGATTTTGCTAAAAATGCGGTTGCGCAAATCGTAGGCCACGCCCTGAGAGGCGGCTTCTGCCCAAAAACTTTGACCAAAGTTGAACAGACCACGGGCGATCGCTGCTGCCACCATCCAGGCGGCACTGAGTAACACCACCCGCAGATTTTTGGCGGCAATTCCCTGGTCAATCCCCCAACGAAACAGCTGCGGCGTGACGGCATAGGCGGCGGTCAACAGCAGCGAACTGAGCAAGGCACCCAGCGCCAGCCAGCGATAGGCATTTAGGCTTTTCAGCACGCGCTGAAGCGATCGCATGGGTGACGGTTCTTGAAGGTCTATCGGCTGTACCAAGGGCAAGGGCGTTACTCCGCTGCACGGGGGGATGCGATTAGCATATAGCAATCTTGGAAATTCGACCTGCCGCCGCTGGTAGACCT
>JAYUYI010000721.1:0-2773 GCA_043752545.1 Thermoleptolyngbya sp. | reverse complement strand
AACTGCATTCCTACGCCTTTGCCGATGCCCAGGGTGAGTTTAACGACCACATCAAAGTTGCAATTTACAATCAAGATGATTTCATCAACGGCTTCAGTACTTGGTTTGTCTACGATCGCCATGCCTTTGTGGAATTTGATGGAGATGTCGTTTATCCTCCGGAAGATCCAAAGATTTTGGTGCTGCGTGTGCTTGAAAATACGGTAGTCAAACGTCGCCCGGTGCAAGCCTCAGCGCTGCCGCCCAGTGACGTGGCCGCCATTTCTAAAGGCACCTTGCTCAAGCTAGATTCCTATGCCTACGCCGATGCTCAAGGCAGCTTCAATGACCACATCAAACTGGCAATTAAATATGTTAATGACAACATCAATGGCTACAATACCTGGTACATTTACGATCGCCACGCTCGAGTAGAGCAAAACGATGGAGTTGTTTATCCATCACCCAAGCCCCATCCACCTAAGCCGCCATCGCCTCCTTCCCCCCCTGCCTATGCGGGTAGAGCCTTTAAGCTCCCCGGCAATACCTCAACGTTTTACACCGATCAGCCGATTATTCCTGGCGGCAGCTTCCTCTGGGGCGAAGCCACTAAAAACGCCACCCGTATCCCCGAAACCGAAGACATTGTCCGCAACATTTTGGCTCTAGCCCGACAGCTACAGCGCGCCCGCAACCAGATCGGTCGGCCTTTTACGATTAACTCGTGGTACCGTCCTCCAGCCGCCAATGCAGCAGTAGGCGGCGCATCTAGGAGCCAGCATTTGTATGGCAGAGCGGTTGATGTCCGAGTATCAGGGATGAGCGGTCGCCAAGTGGCCAACGCAGTGATGCTGTGGTGGGATGGCGGCGTGGGGATTTACAGCAATATTCCTGGCATTGTGCATCTGGATGTGGGTTCAAAGCGGACGTGGGGGTTTTGAGTTTTGAGTTTTGAGTTGACGGCCTAATTCAAAACTCAAAATTCAAAACTTAAAACTATTCACCTACCCCGCATAGGATTTGAGCAACCAGCCAAGTATGATCCCCAGCCCGCCAAAGCGAACAGCTTGCCAGAAAATTTCTCGTAGACCTTGCCAAGAAAATAGCTGGCTTTCTAGGGCGATTTCTAATTCATCGAGCTGCGTTTGGAGCCGTTTTAGTTCAGCTCTCAGGGGTTTAGTTCGGGTTTGTTGATAGTGCCGCTGGGTTTGATGCAATTGCTCTTTTAAAGATTGCTGGCGATCTTGATCGGCGCAAACTTGGGCATAACGAGCTTGCAGAGACTGAAGCGATCGCTCCACCTCCGCTAAAGCTTGGTCAAAGTCGGGTTCGGGCGGCAGGTCAGCCATCAGCAAATTGAGAGAGGTCAAGGTACAGTATAGGTAAAGCTCACCCTAATGTCGGCTTATTGACTATGCCAAATTCTCCTCAGCCTCAGCCCCTAATTGCCGAGCCATTAGTTTCGCCCGAAACGCAAGCGCTGGCTCAGTTTAGCGATCTAGAGCTGGCACAAGCATTGGTAGAACGGTTGGCGATCGCCCCCACAGACTGGCATCGACTGAAAGCTAACCGCAAGGCACGCGCCTCGGAACAAGCGGCGATCGCCCTGCTCTACCTGCTCAAAAACCAGCCAGAAGAAGCGCTACCTCGGTTTCAGCAAGCCTCCGGCTGGCTGGATCGCTCCATCATAGCGCCACCCTGCCCTAGCCATGGGTAGGTAAAACGAGGGTTAAGTTCCTCATTTTGAGTTTTGAGTTAGGTGGTCAACTCAAAACTCAAAACTCAAAATTTAGAACTGATTTAATTCCGCTTCCTACGCTTCGATCACAACGCGCAAGTTGCCTCGCTTTTTAACCACGCGACATGCAGTCGTATTTCCCACTCGCTCAAATTCCAGATCGAGCAATGTACTGCCGACCCGCAAATTTTGCAGCGACAAATGGTTGATGCACTCTGGCAGGGCGGGGTCAATGATGCGGAGATGATTGCCCGGAGCATCGGGCACTAGGTTGAGCATCATTTGCACCAGTTGGAACAGGGTACCTGTGGCCCACGCCTGGGGAGAGCAGGCAACGGGGTATTGCACCGGGTTGCTTTCTTTAATTCGCTCATAGCCACAAAACAGCTCAGGTGGACGGTAGTAGGGTTGCCGCAGCGTCATATCTAGCAGCCCTCCTGCCACCTCTAGGGCGGCATCTACCAATCCTAAGGAGCGCAGCCCCATGGCAATTAGACCATTGTCATGCGGCCAGATCGACCCTACGTGATATCCCATGGGGTTGTAAGCTGGAGAAGCACTGCTGAGGGTGCGAATACCCCAGCCGTTAAACATGTCTGGTGCTTGCAGCCGTTCGGCCACACTCTGAGCCTTTTCGGGCTGAAGAATCCCCAAACTGAGACAATGCCCTGGGTTAGATGCAATGCTGTCAACGGGTTTGCCATCGCCGTCTAGAGCCAGAGCGCAATAGTCCAGATCGTCAATCCAAAAATCACGGTTGAACCGCACTTGCAGATCGTGGGCTTCGTCGCGCCAGCGATCGGCTAGGTCAAGCCGCTTTCGCAGTTGGGCAATTTCACTCAAGCGCACCTTGGCCGCATAGACATAGGCTTGCACTTCGCAGAGGGCGATCGCCCCCTGTGCCAGCTTACCCTCGCGATCGACAATGCAGTCTCCCGAGTCTTTCCACCCCTGATTCACCAACCCCCGGTTTGAGCGACAGTGGTAGCTCAAATAGCCCGTTTCTCGGCAGTTTACGTCGATCCAATCCATGGCTGCCAAGGCATGATTCCACAA
>JAYUYI010000720.1:0-2773 GCA_043752545.1 Thermoleptolyngbya sp. | reverse complement strand
GTTTGAAAGCTGGCAGCATCTCCTTGCTTTCATGCTCGAACAGTCTGTCCCTGCTAAACCCATCAATTCCTCTTAGTTTTCCAAATTTATAATTGCTGTTAATTTGCGATCCTAAGTGGGCAAGTTGGATCTTTTGCCTTCGTGCTCTAGCCCAACGGTTTGAGAAAGCTGGGTTTGCCAGGTGGCGATCGCCTGCTGTGCCTGCGGGTAAGCGATGGTGTCTGGGGGCACCTGTTGCGCGACCTGAATCGCTAGATTTAAGTCGCCCAATCCGGCGTTGATATTGGCCAAGGCCAACATGTTTTGGCTCCAAGTGGCGATATCTTGCTGGGCAGCGGCAAACAGTTGAGGGCGATCGCTAGGGACCAAACGGGCAGCGGCGATCGCCTGCGTGTAGTTGCGTGCGGACACCAAACTATCGCCGCCGTTGCGCTGCGCTGATCGACCCCGCGCCATATCCAAAATTACGGCACTCCAGCGGTCAATATCGGCCTGCGCCTGGGCATAGGACGGCTGTCCGGGGCGGATTTGCCGCACCACCGTAATCGCCTCTGCAATCTCTGTCACCTGATTGCTGGCGCTCTCTCCCCGAGATCGACTCAGCGCCGTCCGCGCCGAATTGAGCACGGCTGCATCGGTGCCAGAGTTGGCAGTCCCCGGCGGCTGATTGCCCTCTGGCGACTTAAATAGGTCTGAGAAGAAGCTAGAAATTGGATTGGGCGGCGGTGCTGGCGGGAGTGGATCTGTTGAGCTAGGGGACGGGGCAAGGGGACTAACCGCCGGGTTGGGAATTGCATTTGGAATTGCATTGTCAACGGGCGCGCTAGGTAAAACCAGCGAATTCACCGCTGGATTGAGTCCCGTGTCTGGCGATATTCCACCATCGCTGCCTTGCCCTTCCCCTTCAGCTTGGGCAATCACCTGCGGCTCGGGCTGAGCGACTGGGGCAGGGGAGGCCACTTGCTCTGAGGGGTCTGGTACCTGGGTCACCATGTCTACATTGCGGACGAAGACAGCGGCTAGCAGCACCGACAGCACCATGCCGCCCCGTTGCAGCAACCGTCGCCACGAGCGTTCTTCGACGGCATCGGCAGCGGGGGTTGGCGGCTGAATGCGGGGTGCAACAGGAGTTGGAGCGGGGGAGAAGCCTTGGTCAATAGTGGGGTTTGTGGGTGCAGGGTTAAGTTGGAAGGGCGGCGGAAATATCGCTGGAGGGGTCGGCTGAGATGGGTTAACCGGGCGGGGAAGGTTAGGTGCGGATCCTGGCGCTGGAGTGCTGACGTTGGTATCTGGCCAGTGAGTGACGTCACCGGAGGCGGTGGAGTCACCGGAGTCGCTGGAGTCGCTGGAGTCCGGCCAGCCAGTGCTATGGCGATCGATGGGGATATCTTGACCTAGCCTCGGATCTGGGCTGGGAGCTGGGCTGGGGCTGGGGGCGATTTTCTGTGAGACGTCCAAGCCGAACGCTGTTCCTGGCAAAGCTTTTCCTGGCACGGCTTTTCCTGGCACAATCAGCTGGAACCGTTTGCTGTCGGGAATGATCACAACGGGGTCTTGGCGAGGTCGCCAGTGGTGCTCGGCGAGTTCAGGGAGGCGATCGCGCAAAAACTGACCCAGGTGGTCTGTGGTGACACAGCGCTGAGTGCGCAACCCTTCTAGCACCGCCGTCGTAAACAACCCTAGCCGCAGTGCTAGCGTCTCATGTGAAAACTGCTCTGCCGGACAGGACAAAATCGTTGCCATGCCATAGTCTTGCGCCAGCCTAGCGGTTTCAGCACCCACCCCCATCCCGGCCATAATCCCTTGGCTGCGGTTGATATCTAGCAGCACCAGCACATTATCAGTCCGCGCCGATTGCAAAATCGAAAACAGTGACTCAACGGCAATCCCCGTCGTCCCGACCTGAAGCGGGTCGCCATCCATCGGCATCAAATAATCGCGGCCTTGATACTGAACGCCATAGCCACTAAAGAAAAACCACAGCACATCTCCAGGCTGCACCTGCTGGCACACTTGAGCCACTGTGCTTTGAATGATGTGGCGATCAGGGGTTGAGGAATGGGGCGCAGTATCGTCGGTCAATAGGACGGCATGGGCTGCGGCAAAGCCAACTTCATTCGTCAGGCAGTTGTGCAACGCCTGGGCATCACGCGCTGCATAAATTAAAGGCTGAAACTGCTGATAGTGGTTGATACCGACGGCGATCGCCCAATAAAGAGTCATTTCAACTGCTCCGCATAGTTCCAACAGCCCATGATCAGCAGCTCGCGCTGAATAGTCCTACGGTATTCCATCTCAACTAGCAATACTACAGAACGAATTACCCCTGTTCTCTATAATATCAAGGCAATTGAGAGTCGATCTACGCCAGTTGTGCAAAGGCGATCGCCATGATGCTGAGCCACGAGTGTACAGAGGCGTCACCGTTAAGCGTGATCAACCCCAATTTTCTGGCAAGTCAACGCTCATCTCCCCCCCCAAACCCAATAGTCACAGTCAGCAGCCAGGTAGGGACAAGTTTCACAGATTCCCCTTCCCACTCACAAACAAACTCACCAAACCTGCCCTTCCGGGTCATGCGATCGCTCCCTTTCACCCATCTATCTGCTTGACTAGTACTCACGGCGATCGCCCCCCAGCCCCATCAGCAGCATCAAGTTGTTTTTGACAGACCCTAAGAGGGTGTTTGAAAAGTTCTGAGGGGTCAAATTTTATGCCAACCGCCTCACCATAATACGGATCATCGCCAGGTAAATAAAGGTCTCCGATGTTT
>JAYUYI010000719.1:0-2775 GCA_043752545.1 Thermoleptolyngbya sp. | reverse complement strand
TGTATCAACATCGCAGCGGCACCCGCGTCAGATCCGCTGTATTTTGACCGCCCGAAGTAGGGATGCAGCATTGGCATCAGCGCATCAGCCCTAAAATTTCGGCGTTGAATGGTAGACATTAGGCGTTGAATAAAAAAGATTAGGCGCTAAATGAAAAAGATTAGGTGCTGAATGTCTACCATTCAGCACCTAATGAAAAAGATTAAGCGCCTAATGAAAAAGATTAGACACTGAATGAAAAAGATTAAGCGCTGAATGGTAGACATTCAACGAGGATCTGTAAGCGGGAAACGGCACCTTCTGCAGGGGCATGGCACTGCCATGCCCTGACCCAACAGGCACCGCTATGATCATTAATTAACGCGATGTGCAACTTCACCGTTGAAACCCTTGATTTCCCGTGGGATGGGCGTCTCGCCCAGTCTGGACGGGCGAGACGCCCATCCCACAAGACTTTAGATCAAGTTGTACATCGGGTTAATTAAATTAGTATCAGTATCAGTAAGCGCCTCTCGTTAGCGTTAGCCCTATGAATTCTGGCGATCGCCCCCCTCGCACCGACTGGTTTATCCTGTCCATTGGCAACACTCGGCTGCACTGGGCTTGGGCTGTCGGCTCCACGCTGAAGCAAAGCTGGGATACCCCTCACGCCGCCCCAGAGCTGATCGATACCGTGGGAGTGCAGCAGGCGATCGCCCACCTGGCAATGTCCGCATCCCCCAATGGCGACCTGTTAGGCGCATTGGCAAGGTTCCACAGCAGTGAACCACCGCCGCTGTGGATTGCCTCAGTTGTGCCGCCGCAAACCGAGCTATGGCAGCGCTACCGCCGCTCTCGGCTGCTGACCCTAGCCGACATTCCGCTCCAAAACCTATATCCCAGCTTGGGCATCGATCGCGCTCTAGCGCTATGGGGAGCGGCTACCAGATTGGGGACGCCAGTTTTAGTCATCGATGCAGGTACTGCTCTGACGTTGACTGGAGCAGATCCGGCCTCTAGTTTGGTGGGCGGTGCCATTTTACCGGGGCTGCGGCTGCACTATCAGGCGCTCGCCCACAACACCGCCGCTCTGCCTGCCGTCCATTTGCCGCCTTCTCTACCGCCTCGCTGGGCCACCAATACCGCCGACGCCATTCACAGCGGCATTCTCTACAGCATGTTGGCCGGCATAGACGCCGCGATCGCCGCTTGGCTAACAGATTTTCCCGACAGTGCGATCGCCTTCACCGGGGGCGACAGCCCTCGCCTCCATGCCTACTTAGCGCAACATCATTCCACCTTGGCGGCTCGCATAGCGGTCGATCAGCAGTTGCTATTTCGAGGTCTGTTGAGTCAAGCCGATCCCCCTTCGCGTCTAGACAACTTCTAGGCATAAAAGTTCTAAAACATTTGGATTGCCAACCAACACCTTCAGGAGAGGGTCAAAGACAACCGCCCGTACACTCCTGCAATGCGAAGCGGCACTTAGCGACACTTAGCGTTGACCGATATGCCCTTGCGGAGGGGGTGTGGGGGCCGGGCTTCGTCCCCTGCTAGCAGCCTTGGGGGTTTCCCCCAAGGCTGCTAGCTCGCGGAAACTCCCAAGGCTGCTGGTTCGCGGAAACCCCGAGGCTGCTAGCTCCCAAGCTCAACTCCTTGGTCAGGGCAGCCTTTATGCAAGCGATCTATGTTCTACTGAATAAACTCCCGAATCTCCAAGGCCACCTTATCGGGCGCTGTTTCTAACAGGTCTTGGCCAGCCGGGATAAAGTGAGTTTTGGCATTAGGAGCATCTCCATAGATCCGATTCAGGTCAGCAGCAATCGAATCATCCCACTCTCCCTGGAGCACAAGCAGCGGCAGGTTGAGCAAGTGCAGGCGATCGCTCAGCATCTCAGCGCAAATTTCTGCGGCTCGCCGTTTGAATAACAGTTGACAGGCAGCAGGCGATCGCCGCCATTGTTGCCGCAATGTGAGTAAGGTATCCACCTGAGCGCGGCCACCCCAGAGGTGAGCGATCGGGCGCATCGCCTGGAGCAGCCAACGGGCGATCGGCACCCGACTGGTGAGCCATTTTGCCCAACGCCAGCGATCGCTCTGTCCAGCGGCAACGCCTTCCGGTGCCAACAAGATCAGACCTTTGACCCGCTCAGGATCTTGCAGCGCATAGCTAGCCGCCACCCAGCCCCCAATCCCAGCCGCCACAAAATATAGCCGTTGCAGCTTCAGCGCGTCGCATAGCTCTTGCAAACACTCAACCTGTAAGACGATCGAATAATGCAACGGTGGCCGTTCCGACTCGCCAAACCCAATCAAATCGGGAATCACACAGTGATAGCTCTGCGTCAGTTGCTCGACTACAGGCAACCACTGACTGCCATCTGCCCAAGTATCATGCAAAAATATCAGAGCCGTCCCTTGCCCCACCTCTCGCCAAAACAATTGTCCCTGCGACAATTTAATTCGGGAATTACGAATCGGTACGTCGCTCACAAGCACTAGCCCAACCCTATAAAAAGTTGCCCCTGAAATCAGCGTGAACGCATGTTGGATGCAGGCATGGATAGCAGGCATGGGCTAGGCCAACGTCGTTAGCCCCGCAAAATAGTCTTGCAACTGCCGCCCGTGGTCGTGCGACAACTCGGCCTGCGGAATTGCGGCTGGCGTAAATGCCTTTACATCCAGCACTTCTGTCGTATCGTGAATCATCATTTCTCCACCCACTTCTGCTTCTACTACCAAACAAATTGAGTGAAACCGAGGATCGCGATCGGGTGCAGAATAGACACCCACAAG
>JAYUYI010000718.1:0-2776 GCA_043752545.1 Thermoleptolyngbya sp. | reverse complement strand
GTTGGAATTAATCCACTCACTGATGCCTTGGAACTCAGGCAGCATATTGCCTGCCGCTGCCGCCTTTACGTTAGGGGGTGTCACAGTTGCCAGCAACGGAGCTGGAGCTTTTTTCAGTGCCGGAATGGCGATCGCGGCGGTAGTGGCTCCAACTGCACCCAAGCCCAAATAAAACAGTAGCCGACGTCGCCGCAGCAGAGGGTTGTCCATTACGTTTGTCCATCAACACGGTATTAGAAAGAGCGGCCAAAGCGATCCCAAAGCTTGATTTTTCACGCATTGTTTTAAATGAAAAATCAAGCTGCGAAACCAATCCTAGTGAGTTGCTGGACTAGGAGATGTCATAGCATCGCCTGCTGGACTCTTCATGGCATCTGGACTTTGCATCGCATCAGGAGCAGCGGTCTCAGGCGGTTTTCCACAAGCGGCCAAGGTAGCCGTCAAACTGACCGTTGCAATTAAAGCAAGAGCCTTCCAGTTCATAATTTCTTTGCCTCTTTTGAAGAGTTGGATGGTTAATAACTCTGCCTTTAAGCGAGGTCAAGACAGTGTTTTGACTGTCCCTGCCATCCTAAGCGGCTAACTCAGGTTTTCTCTGAGAATTACCTGAGAATTTCGGTGGGATTGACTGAGAAAATTTAGTTAAGTAGTTGGCAGTTTTTAAGGTGAATTGACCGGAGTTTCAGCCGGATCAGAATGACCCGGTTCGATCGGGAGTTCTAATTGCAGGTCGGGGGAAACCTGATGAGACTTAGGATCTTGCCATTGATCCAAGACATCTTTAATCAATACTTCGCGCAGCAAAATACGAACAATGATCAGCAGCGGAATGGCTAAAAATAATCCCAAAAAGCCAAAAAATGATGCGAAGGTAAACTGTGCTAGCAGGGTAATGGCAGGCAGTAGCGATACCTGTTGCCCCATCACAATTGGCACTAGCAAAAACTGTTCAAGCTGTTGAATCAGAATGTAGGCAATCAGCACGCCGAGGGCTTTTAAAGGAGAGTCGAGTAAGGCGATCGCCCCTGGTGCAATCGTACTTAAGACTGGGCCTAGATTAGGAATCGCCTCCAGCAGTCCGGCGAGCAGCGCATTCGCCAGCACCAATTTCACTCCCAAAATGGCCAGCACAATGCCGCTGATGGTGCCAATTACCACCATATTAAACAAGGTGCCAATAATCCAGCCCACCAAATCTGCTTCACAATAGGTCAGAATTTCATGCCCCCGCCGCCGATAAAATGACGGGAATAGGCGAATTAAACCCTGGCGATAGGGTTGAGGATTGATCACCATCATGATCGTGAGCATGAAGACGAACAACATGCTAACTGAGATGTTGAAGAAACCAGAAAATGCTTTGAAGAAATTGTTGGCTAGCCCAGTTGCCAATGGCTGGAATTGATTGAGTAATTCGGATACATTTGGCAGTGCTTGAGCAGTTCCCCCCGGAATTAAACGAATTAATCGATCTAACTCAGTGCGCAACTGCTCTAACCCTTGGGGGACTAGCTCAGATAACAATTGCAGCTGATCGGTAAAGGGTGGAACAATTAGCGCCACAAATAAAATCATGACACCAAGCACGATGGCGATCGACACGAAGCTGGCCAAGCCGCGCTTCAATCCTGACCGTTCTAGCTGTCGCACCACACGGTTCAAAGCCGTAGCAAAGACCACCGCGACAAACAGCAGCAGCATCAGCTGGCGGATTTCCCAAAGAATGTAAAGCGAGATTAATAGGGCAAACAACCCTAGCCATTGTCCGAGTTTCATGCGCTTCCTGGAGGCAAACAGCCGTCATGTTGGGCTGGTTTGAATACCAACGCCAGCTTATGATTTTGGTGAGTACAGCCATCTTAAACTGTCGTCACTATGTCAGACATTACTACGCCTGTGCAGTCTATGGTGAAATTTGAGGTGGTGACGGTCGATTCGCAGGGTCAAGAGCGCGATCGCCACATCCAAACGGCTAAACAGTTGCGAGAACCGCTGGCAGACGCGGGTTGGTTGGAACTGGTGGCGATCCCCGGTGGCACCTTTACAATGGGAGCACCCAAAACCGAGGAAGGGTGCTCCTTATCGCAAATGCCATCCCATCAGGTTTCTGTGTTGCCGCTGTGGATCGGGCGCTATCCCGTCACCCAAGTGCAGTGGCAGGTGGTCGCCGCCATGCCCAAGGTGAACCGGGTGCTGCGCCCCGAACCCGCTAATTTTAAGGTGGCCGATCGCCCCGTGGAGCAGGTGCCCTGGCCTGCCGCCGTGGAGTTTTGCGATCGCCTCTCGCTCTATACGGGGCGCACCTACCGTCTGCCCAGCGAGGCAGAGTGGGAATATGCCTGTCGGGCGGGCACCACAACCCCATTTCATTTTGGCGAGACGATTACGACTGATTTGGCCAACTATTCCGGCATTGACTGGGACTATAACGGCAAACTGGTGAACAGGGGTGCCTATGGCGCGGGACCTCAGGGCGACGATCGGCGAGAACCGACGCCCGTGGGCTACTTCCAAGCTGCCAATGCCTTTGGCCTCTATGACCTGCATGGCAATGTGCGCGAGTGGTGCCTCGACGCGTGGCACGATAATTATCTTGATGCCCCCACCGATGGCAGCGCTTGGCTAACCGCAGGCCATCCGACCAAGCGCGTGCTGCGGGGTGGCTCCTGGAATGTGGGTCCCCGCAACTGTCGCTCTGCCTTCCGCTCCCAGGCAGAAGGCGATCGCGGTCTTTACGACATTGGCTTTCGGGTCGTGTGCAGCTGGGACGGGGTGG
>JAYUYI010000717.1:0-6965 GCA_043752545.1 Thermoleptolyngbya sp. | reverse complement strand
GCGGGGAGAGGGACTTCAATCCGGCTCCCCTTCTCCCTTTTTGGGAGAAGGGGTTGGGGGATGAGGGCAAGCCTGCTCAAAAGTGTCCGAACTATTGCCATAAGTTACACCATTCACTCGCAGATTTGGAGCCGGACATCCCCCTCCTCTTCCAAAAAATCCCATAGGGCAGACCATGCCTCCATCACCCCCAACCGTATTCTCCAAGGGTAAACCACACCTCCAGATCTCTGACAGACTATCGGTAGCCTTTGAAACAGCTGTCAACGCTTCGATTCCGGAGCAAGGAGGAATTATGCGTTTATTTGCCTCCGAGAACTTTAATTCAAAACTCTGCGGCCAGCCGGAATTTAAATAAAAATAAAAAATTGACCTCTACCTGGATAGATTCAAGCAACCTTTGGTGATTTGGCAGATATCAGTCCTCACAAAGTCCCGACTTCCCTCATAGATTTGGCTGACTTTTCTCATACACTTGGCTGATTTTAGGACTGCATTTACGCTAAATCTGACGTTACCAATCACTGCTTTAATTGACTGCATTCACTGGCATGATTCACGGAGATTTCTCCAGATCAAAGCGAAAAATTAGGACGATTTCTTTCTACTTTTCTACGTAATTCTTCCCAAGGAGTTTTTCATGGTTTATCAAGGTTGATGTACAAAAACTTTTTTTACCTGATCAAAAGATAAACTCTCATAACGTACTCTGCCGTTGAGATATGCTCCCTTCTCTGGGGATGAGAAGTGAATGAGCAGAGAAGGTAAGCTGACTAAACCATCTCCGAGCAAAATAAAAAGATTGGTATTTACGCAGATCAAAATTCAGTATTTATACAGAGTATTCTCAAGGTTAAAGTCAAATCTTCAAAATTCAAAAAAGCCTGGAAGGTAAGACCCATAGAGGTTGTCACCCCCTTTTACATAAAGGATTAAGACAGCTATATTTTATTTTAGGGAGCTATAAAAGCAGCGAGAATGATGTTTGTCGAAGTTGATAGCTTCAAAAAATGTCTTGAAAGAATGATTCGATACAAGACAGATAGTCGGAAAAGTGCCTTTTATGCGAAATTGATTTGGTTGATAGTATTCACAGTCGTGCAATCTCTGCAAGTGGCCTCAACTAAGTAGCATTACCTAAATCGATTTCAGAGTAGATCTTGTTGCCGTTAATCAAAGCTTTAAGTCTTCTTGGGTTTAAAGACAGTTGCTAAAGTTTTCCCTGTTGTTCTCTGTTTTCTCTCGGCTAGAACCCCCAAAAAATAATCATCGCCATCGCTGCTTGAGAAGTGGGATATATCCTATTTTGCTGATTTTCTGTGGAAAAATTTTTCACAAAAGTTTTGTAGGTAGCCTGAGATAAATGGCTGTTGTTTTTAAGTTTGAGTGCCGTAGTTTGAGTGTAAAAACCGGATCTGACTGGATAGAGGTTTCACCCTGTGCAGCGTCTACCTGTTTCAGGTCTGGGTTAATGAGGCACTTCACTGCGGCAAAGAAATGAGGTGAATTAATCGGGTTTTCTGAGAGTTTGACAGAGAGAAGAAGCGAATGTCACGAGATGCTTTGGTCGTTGGAATTAATACATACCGATATTTACAGGCGTTGCAAAGCCCAGCGCACGATGCAGAGGCGATCGCCCAGGTGCTACAAACCTACGGTGAGTTTCGGGTGCAGCGTCTACCTGAAATTGTGCAAGCTGAGCAGCCTCACATTGGTAAAACTACCCCTGTCACCCTACAAACTTTAGAAACCGCTCTGGTTAACTTGTTTAAGCCCAAGGGTCGCAATATTCCTCACACGGCGCTGTTCTACTTCTCGGGGCACGGCATTCAAAAAGATGCGGGCATTCAAGAAGGCTATCTGGCGGTGAGTGATGCCCAGCCCGATGCGGGGTTTTACGGACTCTCCTTGTTTTGGCTGCGACGCCTGCTCCAAGAAAGCCCAGTGCGGCAGCGGATCGTCATTTTAGACTGTTGCCATAGTGGAGAGTTATTAAATTTTTTGGAGGCTGATCCGGGGGCCACAGCAGGCACAGATCGACTATTTATCGCAGCGTCACGGGAGTACGAATCTGCTTACGAGTCATTAGATAGCCCCTACAGCGTCCTGACCAAAGCCGTCCAGGAAGGGCTTGATCCCCGTCATGCCAGCAGCGGCAGAGTCACCAATCACTATTTGACAGCCTGGGTCAGCAATTGCCTCAAAGGGGAGATTCAGCAGCCCTTATTTGAAAACTCGGGCAATGAAATCGTTCTGACGCGCTGTTCTGGCATAGACTCACTGCTTCCCGCCAGCGATTCTACAGGAGTGGATATCTGCCCCTTTCGAGGATTAGAGTTTTTTGATGAAGCCCATGCAGATTGCTTCTTTGGTCGTGAACAGCTGACGCAACAGCTTGTCAATGCGGTGGCAACCGATGCGTTCGTGACCGTAATTGGGGCGTCGGGTAGCGGGAAGTCATCGCTGGTGAGAGCGGGGATGGTACCAGAACTGCGGCGAGGGCAGGCATTGGCGGGTAGCGATCGCTGGCGAATTAAGCTGATTACACCCACCGAACATCCCCTACGCAGTCTAGCCAGTGCCTTTGTTGATCCAGACCTGTCAGACCTGGTTCGGGCTGAGCAACTGCGCCGCGCCGAAAACTTTTTGCAGGATAAAGAGCAGGGACTGGCACAGCTAGTCTGTGCCAGTCTATCGTCTGAAACCAGCACATCTAGTCATGGAAGTCTCCCAGGCGGGATAGGGCGAACTGCATCAAACTTAGTCCTAGTGATTGATCAATTTGAAGAAATATTTTCGCTGTGCCGAGGGGTGCAAGCGGAACAAGAGCGGCGTCACTTCTTTGACTGTCTTACCCAAGCGCTGCAAACGGCAAACGATCGCCTCCGAATTGTGGTGGTGTTGCGGGCAGATTTTCTAGGGCAGTGCTTGCGGTACCCCAACTTAGCTGCCCAAATTGAGCGCCAAATGGTGCGGGTGATGCCGATGGGATACGAACAGATTAAGACCACCATTGTGCAACCAACTAAAAAAGCAGGTCTGCTCTGTGAACCCAATTTGATTTACACCATATTGCTGGATGTGATTGGCGCACCAGGCGAATTGCCACTGTTGCAATATACCTTGATGGAACTGTGGCGGCACCGAGAAATAGACCCTACAGGCGGGCCGTCTCGGCTGACGCTGAATGCGTATGCTCAGCTAGGTGGCGTGCGCGGCACTCTACAGAAACAGGCCACCGATTTTTTTGATCACCTCACTCCTGACGAGCAAACTGTCACTCGACGGATTTTTTTAGCGCTGACCCAACTGGGTGAGGGAACCGAGGACACCCGCCGTCGCATCAATAAAGCGGAGCTTGTCAGCCCTGCGTTTCCACTAGAACTAGTGGAGCAGACGCTAGAGAAACTGGCGGCGGCTAAGCTGGTCATTACGAGTCGGGGCGGTGATGGGGTTAAGGCAGACGAGTCGGGTGGGCGATCGCCACATCAAAATCTAGATGACTTCCGTCTAGATCGCTCACGTCTAGACGGAGGCAATCTGGACATTACCGCCTCTGACATCCCAAATGTGGTGGATGTGGTTCATGAGTCGCTGATTCGCAACTGGCCTCTGCTGCGCAACTGGCTCGACGACAGCCGCGATATGCTGCGGCGGCAGCGGCGGATTGAGCAACCTGCACAGGAGTGGAGCGCGATTAGTCAACTGCAAAAGCACCTGAAGGGACGGCTCAAAACCCAGATTAGAACAGCAGATTATTTGCTTAGAGGGGAGCGGCTATTAGATGCAGAACACTTTCTGCGGGTCTATCCGCAAGAACTGTCGGTTCAAGGGCGCACTTTTGTAGCGGCTAGCACGACACAACGCCAGCGCGTGCGGCGCAAGCTGCGTTTGTTGAAGATCACAGTGCCCTCGGCAGTGGCGATCGCCTTGGTTGCCTCGTTCAACCAATATCGGGATGTCATTAAAACCCAATCAGAAAAAAACTATCAGTCGCAGGTTGCCACGTCACGAGAACGAGCGGCGATCGCCCAGTCAATTTTGCAAGAACCCAGCCACGACTCCATGGCAGCGCTATTGATTAGCCGCCTGGCGGCAGAGCAGGGGGAGCGCACTTATGAAGCCCAGTCTAGCCTGCGGGCGGCGCTGCGCGACTTGCGGTTACAGGTGCAGCTAGACGGGCACCGGGCACGCGTCAACCAAATTGCCTTTAGCCCCGACCAGCAGCTGATGGCAACGGCTAGTGCGGATGGCACAATTCGGCTCTGGACAGGAGGCAGTCGCGCCATCTATGCCCAGCCGCGTGACCAATCGCAGCGGCTGCTGTCGTGGAAAGCAGAGTCCAATGCTGCTGCAACTCTCTCTGGATCCGATGTTCCTCAATCGGCTCTTGCCCCATCCCCATCCACCCCTGCCGCCGTCCTTGCCCCAGAATCGTCTACTCCTGCGACCACAAATATCATTGCGATCGTGTTTAGCCCCGACGGGAAGCAGATAGCGGCGATCGCCGAAAACGCAATGCAGGTAAAAATTTGGTCGGTTGAATCGGGTCAACTAGTGCAGCGGCTGGCGCTACCTCAGCCCGTCAAACAGATTGCCTTTAGCACCGATGGCCGATGGATTGCAGCTGGAGGCGATCGCACCGTTTCCCTATGGCAGGCCAAAACTGGCAAACTTCAGGCTCGGCTCACCCAAGATTGGAACATTCATAGCTTTCAATTTAGCCCTACTGGCAAATCCTTGCTTTTAGTGGGGCGCAATGGCAATTTGCAGCTGTGGCAATTGACAAAACAATTGGGACAAATCGCCCCGTATGGCTCGAAACTGGGCGAAGCTGCGGCCTCAGGCTCTGCAAATGTAGCAGCTCCTTCCCCTGCCATCCAGCCTCCTTCCCTTGCCATAGAGCCAAAGCCAGTGGAGCAGTCACCAATTAATTTGCAACAAGTCTATGACTTAAAACAACCCACCGCGATCACCCAGGCCGTCTTTAGTCCCAGTGGCCGCTGGATTGCCACCGCCAGTCAAGATGGAGTAGCCCATCTGTGGGATGCGATGACTGGGACGCTACAGCACAGTTTTTCTCAACCTGCCGTCCCCAATGCGGCGGGCGTCCCCCCGTCTAGCCATCCTATTGCACCCTCTGCTACAGCACTCTCTCCTACAGCACTCCCTCCTACAGCACTATTAGCAACCGCCACCCTTCCTCCAGAGTTGAGTTCGCCAGCCCCGTCTGGCGCTCCGCCCATTACGCATCTCACGTTTAGCCCCGATGAAACAATATTGGCAATTGGGACGCCCACCTACAGAGCACAGCTTTGGAACGTGCAAACTCGTCAGCTCCAGGCAGAGTTGATCCCAGAGGAGGCGATCGCCCCCAATGCTGAAGTTGAGCAAGGAGCTATTACCTTTAGCCCCAATAGTCGTCAAATTATTATTCCAATTGCAGATGCGGTTGAAGTCTGGGACGCCCAAAGCGGACAGCGGCTAGCAACGCTTCAGTCAGAAACTCCTGCTATCACCGCTGCCCAGTTCAGCCCCGATAGCACGTATATTGCCACTGGCAGTTCTAATGGCAATCTGCGGCTATGGGCAGCAGCAACGGGCGGCGAACTGCCAACGTTAAGCGTGCCCAATGTGACGGCTCCTTGGATTTCGTTCTTCAACTCGGCAGCGGCTAGTGGCTCAACCCCAGAGCAACGCCAGAGCAGCCCCAGGGCCGATGCGACGCTGCCCTCAGCGGCTTCGGCGCTCCTCTCTATTACTCGCCCAAAATTCTCGACGCCCCCGTTGTCCAAGATTCAACTGGTGGAACGCGCTGCTTTAACTACCGATGGATTGGTCATGGTTAGCCCCGATGGCACAGTCAAAAATTGGCAGATCTTGGCAGATATGCGATCGCCGCCTGCAATGGCTCCAGCTCAACCCGTTACCGCTCAAGCTGATTCAGTGCGCCCCGATTCAGTGCGCCCCGACACAAACGTCACGACAGGTCACCTGAATCGGTTTGACCCTCAGCAAATTTGGCACCGCATCCAGCAGCTATTCCGCCCGCCTACAGACGATCAAACCGCTGCCCCTAGGGCTGACGAGTCACCCTCTCTGGGATCCAGCCATCCCGACATGGCTAATCCAGCTCCAGCGACTCATCTAGAACGCGCACCGGAAGCAACCCCATCCGCCCGCAATCTGTCGAGTAGCCCCCCCCTGCTTGCGAGGATGGCAAAGCTGACTGCCGACGGCCTCCTCACCGGATTTGCGCTCAGCCCCAATGGGCAATTTACGGCAACGGCCAACCGTAAAGGCTGGGTCGAAATCCGCCAAAAACAGGCAGATCAAACGTCAATTCGGCTGCGCCTGTTTCACAATAGGGCTTTGAATTTGGAGGGCAGCGGTCACGAAGCGGCTCCAGTGCTGCTGCAACAGCTGGCTTTTAGTCCAGACAATCGCTACCTGCTGGGCGTGGGTGCAGATCTAGCGGTGCGGCTGTGGTATGTGCAGTCGGGGCAGCCCGTCGGGACGCTGACAGGACACAAAGCGGCAATCCAACGCGCTCAGTTTAGCCCCGATGGCCAGCGTGTCGTCACCGCGAGTTTGGATGGGACGGCAATGGTATGGGACGTAGCAACGCAGCGCAAGCTGGTCGTTTTACCTCATACCACTGGTGTGACCAGCGCCAGTTTTAGCCCTAATGGGCAGTGGGTGGTGACGACAACCGAAGACGGTACCGTCAGAATTGTAGAAGCGGCGACAGGCAATCCTTACCTGGTGTTGGGAGGACATCGGGGTGCCGTAATGGATGCGCAGTTCAGCCCTGATGGGCGATCGCTGGTGACGGCTGGCACCGACGGCTCGGCTCGGCTTTGGGATAGCCAAACAGGTACAGAGCAAGCCTTGTTGCGGCCAAATACGCTGGAGCCGATGGCGCTACAGCGCGTATTTTTCAGCCCCGATGGCCAGTATGTAGC
>JAYUYI010000716.1:0-2783 GCA_043752545.1 Thermoleptolyngbya sp. | reverse complement strand
CGCCCTTTTTGTTTGGCGTTGGGGCGTTTGCGTCTCTGGGCGTATCGGTCGATAGCCTGTTTTACCTAGTCAATCAGGTGGTCGAGCAGGGGTTACCTTTGTCGGTCGCAGCAGAAGTGCTGCTGCTAAAGCTGCCAGAGTTTGTCGTCTACGCCTTTCCGATGGCTACCCTACTAGCCACCTTGATGACCTTCAGCCGCTTTTCTAGCGACAGTGAACTGGTGGCGCTGCGGGGCTGTGGAGTCAGCGTTTATCGGATGATTGCGCCTGTGATTGCGTTTTGTTTGGTGGTAACGGGTTTAACCTTTGCCTTCAACGAGTCGATTGTGCCAGCCGCTAACTTCCGCGCTTCGACCACCCTCAACCGGGCGTTGGCTCAAGAAAAGTCAGAATTTCGAGAAAGCAATATTCTCTATCAAGAATTTCAGGAGCTAGAGCAGCCAGACGGCAGCAAGGAAAATGCCCTGTCTAGAATTTTTTACTCTAAAGAATTTGATGGCGAACGGATGAAAGGGCTAACCATCTTAGATTTTTCTCGTCAGGGTTTAAATCAAATCGTCAGCGCTGAATCTGCGGTTTGGAATCCTCAGCGCAACACCTGGGATTTCTCTAACGGGACGATTTATGTTGTCTCTGCTGACGGCTCGTTTCGCAACATCGTTAAGTTTGAAGAGCAGCAAATTCAACTGCCCCGCGCCCCGCTAGATTTAGCGCGTCGCGGCAAAGATTATGGCGAAATGAACATTGCTGAGTCGCGGCAGTATCTTGATGTGATTGAGCAGGGCGGCAACGAGAGCAAAATTCGAGAGCTTAAGGTACGAATTCAGCAAAAATTCTCGCTGCCGTTTGTGTGTGTCGCCTTTGGTTTGGTTGGGGCCTCGTTGGGGGCACAGCTACGCCGTACGGGTAGAGCCACAGGGTTTGCTCTTAGTATTGTGATTATTTTTGCTTACTATATGCTGTCGTTTATTAGCGGCGCGATCGCCCAAACTGGCAGCATGTCTCCTTTCTTGGGTGGTTGGGTGCCTAACTTTTTTGGGTTAACGGCGGGTACCCTCTTGCTCATTCGGGCTTCCCGTTAGGGGATCTGTAGAGACGCGATTAATCGCGTCTCTACAGAAAAATCTACTCCATTAGCCGTCTGACTCGGCTCCGCACAACGCCAGGGGGGCTGCGAGTTGAGCTTCTCGAATTTTGATCCCCACATCTGGCGTATCGGTGATAATGCCCTCAATCCGGCGATCGCTCAGCAGTCTGGTCATAGCCGGAATGTCGTTCACCGTCCAGACAAAAATGGGCAAATCTCCCCCAACGACCTGGGTGAGTAGCGGGCTGTCGAGTAATTGCCAATGGGGCGCAATAAAATCGGCGTGCATGTGGCGGACGCGATCGCGCACCGCCTTGGCATTGAGCCGAAACGACCGACAAAACTTAACCGTCCCATTGCCAAATAAAAACCCCGTCTTAATGTCGGGGTAATGGCGTTTCACATTTTTGAGAGCAGCCGGGTGAAAGGACGTAATCACAAAGTCGTCTGGTGGGAAGCCACTCAGCAAGCGCTCTACTACAGCAGGCTCATACCTCGCCTCTTTTAATTCCACATCAAGCTGGATCCGGCCTTTGCATAAGGTCAGTACTTGGTCGAGGGTGGGAATGTCGGGATCGACTGCCTGCAACTCAGCGTAGGTCATCTTGCGGATGGGGCGCTGGTTCAGGTCGGCATCGTGATAAGCAATTAGCACACGGTCTTTGGTTCGACGGATGTCGAACTCAATCATGCTGGCTCCCAGTGCGATCGCCATCTCAAACGCAGCTAGCGTGTTTTCCTTCGCGTAAGCAGACGCGCCCCGGTGGGCAATAATCATCGGTTGCATACTCCTCACTCCACTTAAGGCCAAAGGCAAGCGATAGTTTAGACGTTGAACGTTAAATTTAGAGCCTAGACGTAGACCTAAGATTGAAATAAATTCTGGCGATGTGTCAAAGATAGGGTGCTTTTTTTGGCAAACGCCTGATTGGCGCAAGGTTCAACAAAATCTCTCAACACACCCAGAACCTTACCAATATTACTTTTATTACCCAATTGAGCTGCTCTTTTATCGCTTTGTTTTGCCTCCTATGTCCCTGGATTTTAGAAACATCAATACGCTTTGGACCTCTGTTTTAGCCGAAACCCTGAGCCGTTTGGGGGTCAAGGTCGCTGTTGTCTGTCCCGGCTCGCGGTCTGCCCCGTTGGCTGTTGCGGTTGCCCAACATCCACAGATCGAGGCGATCCCCATCTTAGACGAACGCTCGGCGAGTTTTTTTGCCCTGGGGATCGCTCGTCAATCGGGGCAGCCAGCCGCTTTAATTTGTACATCGGGCACGGCGGGAGCCAACTTTTATCCCGCTGTGATTGAAGCGTACCAAAGTCGGGTGCCGCTGCTAATTTTGACTGGCGATCGCCCTCCAGAACTGCGCGATTGCCATGCGGGGCAAACAGTAGATCAACAAAAGCTGTTTGGCAGCTATCCCAATTGGTATCACGAGGTGGCCACGCCCATGCTGAGCCTGCCCATGCTGGCCTACCTGCGGCAGACGGTAATTCACGCCTGGGAGCGATCGCAATTTCCCATTGCTGGCGCGGTTCATCTCAATTTGCCCTTTCGTGATCCGCTGGCTCCGCTACCGCAGGCGGAGGTGCAGGCATTTGCTGAGCAAGTTGATCAAAACTGGTTCTTTGCCGGAGTGAGGACACCGATTGAGCCACCTAGGCCAGAGACAGTGGATGCTGATGTGATCAG
>JAYUYI010000715.1:0-15184 GCA_043752545.1 Thermoleptolyngbya sp. | reverse complement strand
GGGTGGTGATTGACGACAAGATGCAGGTGCTGCAACTGCGAGGAGAAGTAGATCGTTACCTAAAATTAGTCTCTGGCATCGTCAACCTCAATCTATTTAATTTGGTGCGAGCGGGCTTGCTGGTGGAGCTACGGGCTGCCATTTATCAAGCCCAACGGCTGGAGTTGCCTGTCAGCAAGCCGGGAGTGCGGATGCCAGAGCGCGATCCGCTTGCCCTCCAAGACGGCCAAGCGGCGGAGCCACAGGATCAACGGTTCCGCACGGTCGATCTTCAGGTGATTCCATTTAAAGTTTCCAACCTGGAAGAACGCCGCTTTTTAGTGCTGTTTGAAGACGCTCCACCTGCCGTTCATAGCGTGAGTGCCGTCGATCTAACGGATGCTCAGAGCGATTTAGCCCAAGAAAATGTGCGGCTGAAGCAGGAACTGGCTGCCGCCATTCAAGAACGGGCGGCGACTCAGGAATATTTGCAAACTGTGATTCAAGAACAGGAACACAGCAATCAAGACCTGAAAGTGGCCAATGAAGAAATTTTATCGAGCAATGAGGAGCTGCAAAGCACAAATGAGGAGTTAGAAACGGCCAAAGAAGAGATTCAGGCCACCAATGAAGAACTCAACACCGTCAACGAAGAACTTCGCAGCCGCAACTCAGAACTGCACCAGCTGAATAACGACCTGACCAATTTGTTAGACAGCATCGATATCCCGATTTTGATGTTGACCAACGACCTGCGGATTCGCCGCTTTACGCCCATGGCACTGCGGTTATTCAACTTCATTGCCGCCGATACGGGACGACCCCTGAGCGATCTCAGAGCCAATCTCAGTATTCCAAACTTAGAACCGCTGATTTTGGAGGTGCTGGAAACGCTCAGCGTGAAGGAACTTGATGTGCAAACCCAAGGCGGGTACTGGTACACCCTCCGCATCCGCCCGTATCGCACCAGTGAGAATCAGATTGATGGGGTGGTGCTGGTGTTGCTGGATATTGATGCCGTCAAGCGCAGTGCGGACACGCTAGAAGACGCTCGAAATTATGCGGAAGCGATCGTAGAAACGGTGCAGGTGCCGCTGCTGGTGTTGGAGTCTAATTTTCGGGTTAACACAGCCAATCGCTCGTTCTATGCAACATTTCAGGTTTCACCCGCCGAAACTATCCAGGCGCTAATTTTTGAGCTGGTCAGCGGCCAGTGGAATTTGCCCGAACTGCGATCGCGCCTAGATGATATTTTGGCCAACGATACGACTCTGCAAAATTTTGAGGTGCAGCACGATTTTGAGCGCATTGGGCAAAAAACGATGCAGCTGAATGCGTTGAAGATTATTCAAGACAAGGGCGCTCAACAGATTTTGCTATCGATCGAAGATATTACGGAGCGCAAGCAGTTTGAGACCGAGCGATCGCAGTTGCTGGCCCAAGAACAGGCCGCCCGTCAGGAGGCAGAGGCAGCCAACCGGGCTAAAGATGAATTTCTGTCGAACCTGTCTCATGAACTGCGCAACCCACTGAGCATCATGCTGGGCTGGGCGCAAATTCTCCGCACCCGTCAGCTTGATGCCGTTGCCGTCAGGGGGGCGCTAGAGGTCATTGAGCGGAGTGCTAGGGCGCAATCTCAGCTGATTGAAGACATGCTAGACATTTCCCGGATTACCAGCGGTAAGCTGCACCTGACGATGCAGCTAATCGATCTGGCTACTGTGGTGGAGGCGGCGATCGAGTCTGTCCAATTCTCTGCCGCCGCCAAGTCGATTCAACTCAGTTCGCAGCTGACAGCGGTCACAGTTTGGGGCGATGTGGATCGCTTGCAGCAAGTGCTGTGGAACCTGCTGGGGAACGCCATTAAGTTTACGCTGCCGGGCGGACGCGTGACCGTTACAGTGGCACCGGGGCAAACTGATGCCGTAATTCGGGTGAGCGATACCGGACAAGGGATTCGGGCAGAGCTATTGCCCTATGTGTTTGATCGGTTTCGGCAAGGCGATTCCAGCACGACTAAGACGTCGCAGGGGCTGGGCTTGGGTTTGTCGATTGTCCGATATATTGTGGAATCGCACGGCGGCAGGGTGCAGGCAGAAAGCCCCGGCCACGGACAGGGCACCACGATGGTTGTCAGGCTGCCGCTGCGATCACCTGCCTCCAATGAGCCAGCCAGTGAGCCAGCCAGCGAACCCCAAGCCCAGCTCCACACAGGGCGATCGCAGCCCCCAGCGGCAACCCCAGCCAGCAATCAAGCGCCCGCCGCCCCCACAGCGAATCAGCCGTTGGAGTCGATGAGTCAAGCGGTTCCTGTGCTGGAGGGGGTCTG
The DNA here is from genome assembly GCA_043752545.1 of Thermoleptolyngbya sp. Classification (GTDB taxonomy): domain Bacteria; phylum Cyanobacteriota; class Cyanobacteriia; order Elainellales; family Elainellaceae; genus CASBQJ01. The sequence continues at coordinate 12,876 of JAYUYI010000715.1, read as the reverse complement.
TATTTTGGTGGTGGATGATGATGTGGATAACCTAGACCTGCTGAAGTACATTTTGGAAGTCGCGGGAGCAGAGGTAGTGCCATTGACCTCGGCTCAAAATGCGATCGCCGCGTTGAGGGCTACACCTGAGCGCTACGACGTGCTGCTGGCAGATATCGGGATGCCCCACGAAGATGGAATTGACCTGATTCGGCAGGTGAGAGCGCTGGATGCGGCCACCGGCGGGCAGATCCCAGCAGCAGCAATTACGGCCTATGTGAGCGGGGAAGAACAACAGCTGGCGATCGCCGCTGGGTTCCAACAGTATTTGGCCAAGCCCATTAACCCTGCTCAAATAGTATTGACCGTGGCCACTCTAGTAGAACACGGGTCAACTCCCGCCAGCTAAACGCCTAGGCTAGAGTCTATGGCTTGCGGATGGTAAAAGAAATGGTGTCGGGGGGTGGGGACGTGGTCAAGGGCTGAGGGTGAGGCAAGGGCTGAGGGTGAGGCGACGGCACGGGTGGGGCGCTAGTTGTCCCAGCCTCAGTAGCGGCAGCAGCAGTCGCGGCTGGAGCTGGCACTTGGGGCAGTGGGGTAGATGGCGCTGACAAACCGCTCCGTTGATTGAGATTGGAGCCGCTGAGATTGGAGCCGCTGAGATTGGAGGCGATCGCCAGCCCAACCCCCGCCAACAGCATCACCGGAAAGGGCAGCACAACTCCCTGCACCCAGGGATACAGTTCTGCTAATCCAAACAGCACCACAAAACAAACCAGCCAAACGTACATTTACCCTGAATCTCGATCTAAATAGTGCTTATTATACGTAACTGTTCCTGCGGCGATCGCTAAGTGATTTGAACCACAGTGATGACGAGGGCACATTACTTGGAAGGATAACTGTTGACATCCTCCCCACGCTTGAAAGCGGGGGATTCCTAAACCTCACGATTTAAGTTTCTGTTTCATAGCAGCCGCCTTCCGAGATTTACTCTCTTCAGGTCTTACACCCGCTCCACAGACTAAGACCGCTAGCCCAGCGGCTTTAATGTTCAAAGCTGCATTTACATCCCGGTCATGATGCGCCCCACATTTAGGACAATCCCATTCACGGATATTCAAAGGCAGTTTTAGGGCGATATGCCCACAGTCAGCACACCGCTTAGAACTCGGAAACCATCGGTCAATCTTGACGAAAGTGCGACCATACCAGTCGCACTTGTATTCAAGCTGACGGGCGAATTCGCCCCAGCTAGCATCACTGATAGCGAGGGCAAGCGTCCGGTTTTTCACCATATTCTTCACAGCCAAATCCTCAACGGCGATGGTTTGGTTTTCACGCACCAATCGAGTCGTCAACTTGTGAAGGAAATCTTGCCGTGCATCAACAATCTGTTGATGCACTTTAGCCACTTTGAGACGAGCTTTGTAACGGTTGTTAGACCCCTTAACCCTACGGCTCAAAGCCTTCTGAGCTTTCCTCAGCTTGACGCGTTTTGCCTTAAACCCTTTGGGGTTGGCAACCTTCTCACCCGTGCTCAGAGCAATCAAGCTCGTAATGCCCAAATCAATCCCAACTTGGTTAGGGGATTGCGGCAATGGTTCAATCAGGACATCCACCAACAGAGAAACTGTCCAACGCCCAGCAGGCGAGAGCTTCACCGTAATGGTAGAGGGTTCAGCGCCATTTGGGATCTGCCGACTCCAGACAATCGGCAATGGTTCAGTAGACTTAGCCAAGTAAACTTGACCGTCTTTGAACCTGAAAGCCGACTTGGTGAATTCTGCGCTACCGCCGTTCCGCTTCTTTTTGAAGTTGGGATATGCAGTACGACCTGCAAAGAAGTTAGTAAAGGCAGTCTGGAGATGCCTCAATCCCTGTTGCAACGGAACACAGCTAACTTCATTAAGAAACTGAAGCTCTTCTTCTTTTTTCCATTGCGTCAGCATGGCAGAACTTTCAACGTACCCGATTCTCTTCTTTTCTTGATACCAAGCCTCAGTCCTTGCGGCCAAGGCGCGGTTGTAGACAAGCCGAGTACATCCAAGTGTCCGTCTCAGCAAGGTTTCTTGCTCAGGCGTTGGATAAAATCTGTACTTGAAAGCGCGTTGTGCCATCTTCACATTATGACATTTATCGTGTGAGGCTGGTACGTTTGTTTGCTGACTTCGGGGCATCGAACCCGCTCAGTCAGCGCTCCTCTCACTCCCCATGCCTGAAGTCAGGGGTCTCTTGGAGGTTTCGATGATTGAACAATCGAGAGCATGTCAGTAAAAATCAGCAGAAACCCCGTACTTTGCGCTGATCTCCCAGTTTCCCCGCACGCTTTTCTCCTGACTAAGGCGATCGCTGGCTTAGGTGGTTGGTGGGGACACTGCCGAGAAATTCTCTGCTAGTCTGATTCCCAGCTAAAATCTTGGGATAAGCTAATTTGCCCACCCTAACCATGCTCAGTACAACTGTTACCGATACCGGACAAATTACCCTGCCTGACGAAATTCGGCAGCATCTCAAGCTGGTAAGCGGTAGCCTGCTGGTGTAGTTCTCAAGGTTGTCTGCCGCCGCTGCACTTTGGCGATCGCCAAGCGTTACACTGACCTTGGAGTTTTAGAGCGTGGTGGCAGTCGTGGAGCACCCTATATCATCTGCAACCCCAGACATTCAAACCAGAGTCGATGAACTACGGCGATCGCTAAACCAAGCTAGCTACGCCTACCATGTGCTAAACGCGCCCGAACTGCCGGATGCCGTTTACGACCAACTCTATCGAGAACTGCAAGATTTAGAAGCGCAGTATCCCGATCTCCTTAGCCCCGACAGCCCCACGCAGCGAGTCGGAGAGCGTCCCGCTACGGCGTTTACCTCCGTTCGCCATAACATTCCGCTCTATAGCCTCGAAAACGCCTTCAACCAGGAAGAACTGGTAGCGTGGCAAACCCGCTGGCAGCGCTACGCCAAAACCCTGCCTTCCCCCCAGCCCTCTATCCCTGAAGCTCCAGAATACGTTTGCGAACTCAAAATTGATGGATCTGCGATCGCCCTCACCTACGAAAATGGGGTGCTGGTACGCGGCGCAACGCGGGGCGACGGAGTAATGGGCGAAGACATTACCCAAAACGTGCGAACTATTCGCGCCATTCCGCTACGGCTGCTGGGAGACAAGATACCGCCCGTGGTGGAAGTGCGCGGTGAAGCCTTTTTGCCGCTGGATGTGTTTCAGGCCATCAATCGAGAACGGGAAGACGCTGGCGACCCGCTGTTTGCCAACCCCCGCAATGCAGCGGCGGGTACCCTGCGCCAGCTCGATTCGCGGGTGGTGGCACAGCGCCGACTAGATTTTTTTGCCTACACGCTGCATTTGCCCGGAAATGAGGCACAGCAACAGAAGGATATAGGCGGAGGGATGAAGGACAAACCCGACTCGGGCTTGGTGCTACATGCCTCTGCGCTCATACCGTCGCAGTGGGAGGCGCTAGAGTTCTTGCACACGCTAGGATTTCGCGTTAACCCAAATCGTCAACTGTGTCCGTCGATGATGGCAGTGCAAGAGTTTGCGAAGCATTGGGAACAGGCGCGGTTTGAGTTGCCCTATATGACAGATGGGCTGGTGGTCAAGTTGAACGCGCTAACGTTGCAGGAGCAGTTGGGCTTTACTCAGAAATTTCCCCGCTGGGCGATCGCCCTCAAATATCCAGCCGAAGAAGCACCCACCCTGGTCGAAGCCATTACGATTCAGGTAGGCCGTACGGGGGCACTCACACCAGTGGCAGAGTTGCGCCCGGTGCCGCTGGCTGGAACGACCGTTGCCCGCGCCACGCTGCACAATGCCGATTTCATTGCCGATTTAGATGTGCGCCTAGGTGACACCATAATTGTGCGCAAAGCCGGAGAAATTATTCCAGAAGTGGTGCGGGTGCTAACTGAGCTGCGGCTGGCTGGGGCAGAGCCGTTTTACCTGCCGCTACATTGCCCCGTGTGTGGGCAGCCGGTGGTCAAGCCGGAGGATGAGGCGGTGACGCGCTGTGTCAATTCGTCTTGCCCTGCCATTTTGCGCGGGTCGCTGATTCACTGGGCTTCGCGTCAGGCGTTAGATATTAACGGGTTGGGCGACAAGTGGGTGCAGCAACTGGTGGAGCGAGGGCTGCTATCTACCGTAGCCGATTTGTATGACTTGACAGCAGAGCCGCTCGTTGGCATTGACCGCATGGGTGAAAAGTCAGCTCAAAATTTAGTGACAGCGATCGCCCAATCTAAGAACCAGCCCTGGTCACGGGTGCTATATGGCTTGGGGATTCGCCATGTTGGGGCGGTGAATGCTCAGATTTTGGCCGATAGCTTTGCGACCGTCGAGGCGCTGGCTGGGGCAGAATCGGAGGCGATCGCCACCCTCTACGGCATTGGTCCCCAAATTGCCCAGTCGGTCTATCAATGGTTTCGCGTCCCGGCCAACCAGGACTTAATCAACCGCTTGCGTCAGACCGGCGTGCAGCTAGCTAGCGCGGTTCAACCCAATGCCCTAGCCTCGCCCAAGCCGCTAGCCGGGAAAACCTTTGTGGTGACGGGCACGCTGCCAACGCTGAAACGAGACGATGCCAAAGCCTTGATTCAGCAAGCGGGCGGCAAAGTGACCGAATCGGTTAGCAAAAAGACCAGCTATTTGGTGGTGGGCGAAGAGGCTGGTTCTAAGTTAGAAAAGGCACGGGCGTTGGGTGTTGCCGAATTGACCGAAGCTCAACTCTTGGATTTGCTAGCACAGGTTAGTCGCACCGAATTTGCAGCGACTCCTGCCCCATCCCTTGACCCTGATACCCTCTAACTATGCCGTTTAACTATGCCGCGTAACCGACTGCGACCCTTTTCCCCGTTCTCCAACCTCTCAGTGCCCCACGGCTTAGGCTGGGGCAGTTGGCGATCGCAGTGGCATCTGACGTTAGGGTTGCTGGCCGGGGGGCTGGCGATCGCGATCGCGCCTGTTCAAGCGGCAGACTATCTCTACATCAACCTGGGTTTGTTAGAGCGCTCCATTTCCATTAAGTCGCTGGGCATTTACGTGCGAGAAGGTCGCATCGAACAGGATTTACAGGGGTATGCCCAGTACGCAACGGCAAACGACCTCAGCACCCTGCGGCAAGCGTTGCAGTCCAAGTTAGCGATTAGTCCAGCCGCCCTCTCCCAATTTCTCTATAGCGCTCCAGGCGCTGTGTTGCTCGATCGATTGGGTGAGGTGATTCGAACTGAAACGCGCCAGCCCGGAGATAGAGCCATTCGCTCTGCATTGGTACTGGCGGCGGCTGACGAAACAAACGGGCTGACACCGCTCAATGTGTTAGAAAAGTTTCCGCTCCCAGGCATTCGCATCGACCTCGATCGGGCGTTGCAAATTTTTAATAGCATTGAGCGGGTGATCAGCCAAACACAGCAGCTCATTTGTGGGGTAAAGCAGCGCTCTAGCCAAGAGGCTCAGGCCATTGTCCCACCCAACCTCAGGCGGTTGAGAGATTTGCGCCAACCGGGTCCCTATGCGGTAGCGCGATCGGCGATTACTGTGACCCGACCCTCCACGCTGCCTGAACAAGGGAGTCAAGGGATGGGGCAAACTCGCCGAGTTCCCACCCACCTTTACTTGCCCATCATCCCTGGCCAGAGCGCACCTGCCCCCTTGGTGGTGATTTCCCACGGGCTGGGGTCGAATCGCCGCACCTTTGCCTATCTGGCTCAGCATTTGGCCACCTATGGGTTTGCGGTGGCTGTCCCTGAACATCCCAACAGCAATACAGAATGGTTAAACGGGGTGATCGATGGTGGCCCTGGGCAAAACATCAAACCCGAAGAGCTGATCGAACGGCCTCTAGACATTACGGCGCTGCTCGATCGGATGGCGCGCGATCGCACCAGTTCTTCCGCCTTGAGCCGGATCGACACCCAACGGGTAGGCATGATTGGGCAATCGTTGGGGGGCTACACGGCGCTGGCGCTGGCCGGGGCGCAAATCAACCCATCCCAGCTAGGCCAAGACTGCAACGCAGAGAATGCCCTCACCAATACCCTCAATCTTTCGCTGGTGTTGCAGTGCAGCTTCCTAGAGAAAAACCTGGCCGTGCCCGAGCTGCGCGATCGCCGCATCAAGTCTGTGTTCGCGATTAACCCACTGGGCAGTAGCCTGTTTGGCGAGACGGGGTTTGCCGCCATTGACCTCCCTGTATTGCTGGCGGCTAGCGGGGCTGATACGGTTACCCCCGCCCTCATTGAGCAGTTCATCCCCTTTACCTGGCTCACCACTCCCAACCGATATCTGATGCTGATGCAAAATGCCACCCATTTCTCAGCCATCGATGTCACCCCTGCCGATCGCGGCGCAATCAACCTCCCGCGCGATGTAGTGGGTCCCAACCCGGCGATCGCCCAGCGCTATCTCAACGCCATGAGCGTGGCCTTTTTAGGCACCTATTTAGACCAGCGGTTCACCGACCAAACGTACCTCAGCGCTGCCTATGTGCAACGAGTTTTAAACGATCAATCGGCCAATGTACTGCCCATTAGCTTTGTCTCGGCTCAGAGTTCGGCGCTGCTAAATCCCTCAGATAACCCAGAGTGTGATCTACCATAAAAGAAGGCATAACGAAACGTAAAGAAATACCCCGTGAAGGTGAACCCGTATGGCGTTATTTGGATTTGGTAAAAAGTCTACACTCCCCACTCCTGACGAAGCGCTGCCGGGGCGATCGCAACCGATGGCCGTGCCCGCTCGCCACTTTGTCAACGGCAACCCGCTCCAACCTCCCTTCCCAACTGGCATGGAAACTGCCGTATTTGGCCTGGGCTGTTTTTGGGGAGCCGAACGCAAGTTTTGGCAACAGTCTGGCGTCTACACTACCGCTGTAGGCTACGCGGCTGGCGTCACTCCCAACCCCAATTACATGGAAGTGTGTACCGGTAAAACTGGCCACAACGAAGTCGTGCTTGTCGTGTTTGATCCTAAAGTGGTCAGCTACGAAGACCTGCTGAAGGTATTTTGGGAAAGCCACAACCCCAGCCAGGGTATGCGTCAAGGCAACGACACAGGCACTCAATATCGCTCAGGAATTTACACCTACTCTGCGTCACAGCGTCAGCTGGCTGAGGCGTCTTTGGCGAGTTATCAGCAGGCGCTTAAGTCTCAGGGGTTTGGTGAGATTACGACCGAAATTTTAGACGCTCCCGAGTTTTACTACGCTGAAGAGTATCACCAGCAATACCTGGCCAAAAATCCCAATGGCTATTGCGGCCTAGGCGGCACCAAAGTCTGCTATCCAGAAACTGCGACAGCGTGATATTCACTTGTTCATGAGTTGTTCAAGTGACATGACGATCAAAGCCCACCAATGGTGGGCTTTGATCATGTTCTATGCTTTCTATAAAACTACAGCAGTGACTAAGCAGCAATCTGCTGCCGTTCGGACTCTAGTAAATCGACGAGAGCCAGATCTCCCCGCTCCCGAGCTACATCTAGGCGACGCTGCAAGTTGTTCAACAGGTTGGTTTGATGCGCTCTGCCCAAACTAGGGTGAGCACTAGCGGCTGCAACCGGAGTACTAGGTTTAGCAGCGGGGTTCATCCGAGCTGCGCTCACGGGTTGAGCGGTGGCGATCGCCCGTCCTTGTGCGCCCCGGTTTACCTGAACAGTTGTGCCCCGGTAGAGCAAGTCATAGACGGCTGGCAACGCTGCCCAGACAGGAGGCGCAGATGGATCAACGACGGTCGTCAATCCTCGATAAATTAGCGTGTAGGGCGCGTCAAAGAGCGGTGTCGCTCGCACGGGTTGTCCTGTGTTGCCAGCTCTAGCTTGGCTTGGATCGTAGGTGTGGGTTTCGCCGCGATAAATGAGTTTCATGGGGTCGCTTCTCCAATGATTTTGATGAGTACCACGTGAAGAGAAGCGCGTTCCTTCAGGAATAATCCTTACTTCCGTCCCGGCTGACAATATTTTATATCTTTTGCAGGGGATGAACGGTTTTTTTCTGTATCTAAATATACTGTTTCTAGCCGTGAGTGGCAATCATCCCGTTGGGTGAGATGGGTTGGGGTCAATCGCTCCCTCACGGATGCGCAGCTCGAACGGCGGCGCGTCGCCCTAGGGCAACGCTGGCAATGACTAAGCTGGCAGCTCCCACCGTCACAGGCGTAATCGTTTCTCCCAGCAATAAGGCAGAGGCCAGAATCGTCAAAAATGGCTGGAGGAGCTGCATTTGCCCAACCCGCGCCACCCCGCCGATCGCCAGCCCGTGATACCAGGCAAAAAAGCCGACGAACTGGCTAATGCAGCACACGTAGGCAAAGCCGATCCAGGCCGTGGGCGCTGCCGTTAGTCCATGCTGCGCAATGGCGATCGCCGTCGGAATCAGCTCTAGCGGTGCGGCCAATACCAGCGCCCAACTAATCACCTGCCACCCGCCCAAGGCTCTGGCGAGTCGTCCCCCTTCGGCATAGCCCATGGCCGCTGCCACCACCGCCGCCAATAAAATTAAATGAGCCGCTTCTAACTGCCCGCCGCCCGACCAGACGCCAAACCCGACCACGGTGGCGCTGCCGACCGCACTGGCCAGCCAAAACCCCAATGAGGGGCGATCGCCTGCCCGCACAACGCCCGCGATCGCCGTGGCCAGCGGCAGCAGCCCCAACACAACCGCGCCATGGGCGGCAGGGAGCTGCTGCATGGCCCACGCGCTGAGCAGCGGAAACCCCAATACCACCCCCAAGGCCACGATCGCTAAACTGCGCCACTGGCGACGCGAGGGCAACGGTTGGCGGGTACTGTAGAGGGCGATCGCCGCTAGTATCCCAGCAACTACACCACGCCCCAGGCCAACAAAGGTAGGGTTTAGATCCACGACAGCCACTCGCGTAGCAGGCAAGGTGAGGCTAAAGCTCAGCACTCCCAAAAATCCGTAGAATAGCCCTAAGGTTTCTGGGCTAGCTGTAAAAAACCGGGAAATAGCGGGGTGGCGATCGCTCATAACTAAACGTCCGAAGAGACTGAAATATACACTCCGTTCACTGTGACGCAGCCCAGCCACCCCGAGAAGGTACACTTTTCAGCGGTTGTACTGGTACAGTGCGGTATTTACCTAGGCAGTCATCCCGGCGTTCAACCAGCGCGGCTCTCTATCTGCAGCTCTCTACCTAAAGGCAGAGTTTCCATCTATCCCACAGAACAAAATTGCCGAATTCCTCCATCTTCACTAGGGTAAGGAGTGGCTTTTATGTCCGCCCTAAAAACAAGGAGTGCAAACCATGACCCTAAATGGTCTTGAATCTACCGTGATTTCGGCGATCGCCCCTCTGCTTGGTGGTCTAGATCCACTGGTTCCGGGATCGACCCCATCCCCGGTTCCCACCGCCAGCGTTGACTTCAACTCAGCAGTAAATGATCTAACCACCGCTCTGCAACAAGCAGAGGGCACCTTGACGTTTGCCAATAGCACCCTGACGAGTGACGTCACTTCTGCCCTAGGAGAATTGGTGGGCACCTACAATTTAGTTGAGTTGCTCAATCAAGCTGCTGCCGATTTTCAAGACCTCAACGGCACCGTCACCATTGAGAACGGCACATTAGCGGGAGATCTGTCCACAGGCGACGAGCTATTGACCGGGTCACTCCAGTTTTCTAGCCTGGTGGGAGACTTTTTGACCAGTACTTTGACTGACCTGTCGGGCAGTGTGCCGTTTGCCAATGGGCAGTTTGACATGGCGCTGCCGACCCCGCTGGGTGACGTGAGTGGCACCCTCAATTTTGGCAGTGGGGCGCTGGTCAGCACGTTCACGACTCCCTTTGGCGATTTCAACTACACGCTCGACTTTGGGGATAATTTGCAGATTCCGTTTACGGTCGTTAGCGGCAGTTCCACTATTCCGGTGGTGCTGGATCTGTCTAATGGTGTTTTAGGAGTAGATTTGATTCCAGCCACGGCAGGGAATGAGGTGTCAGTTCCACTCAACAGCCTGTCTGGCGATTTGACGTTCAACAACGGGCAAGCGGCGATCGCCATTCCCACGGCTCTAGGTACTCTGGGCAGCACGTTTGATTTGGTTCAGCTGGTGAATACAGAGGTTGTGCCTTTGCTTGACAGCATTTCGGGTACGCTATCGGTGGCAGATGGGCTGCTGACCGCTGACCTAACTAGCTCTGCCGGAAGTTTTGCGGGTACGTTTGATGGCGGGCAGTTTTTAGAGCAGGTGACTCAGGTGGTAGCTGGCACCTCAAGTACCGTCACCATTGGCGATGGCATCATCGTCAGCAATCTCACCACCCCAGCCGGAAATCTAATCGGCACCATTGATATCACCTGATATCACCGGGTAGTCTGATTGCGGTTTTCGGTGGTTTTAGACTCGCTGGGTGGGGACGTGGCAGTGCCATGTCCCTTCTGGTTTGTGCTCATTCTCATTTGTGCTCATTCTCAACAGACATACGCCAGTTTGCGATAATCACAGAGACTCACCGTCTCAATACTTTCCCAGGAGTTTCGGCATGGACGTTAAAGCAGCGATCGCCTATCAAGCGGGTCAGCCCTTTACCATTGAAACGGTTCAGCTAGAAGGGCCGCAAGCGGGCGAGGTGCTGGTGGAAATCAAAGCCACTGGCGTTTGCCATACGGATGCCTATACGCTGTCGGGCAAAGATCCCGAAGGACTATTCCCAGCAATTTTGGGGCACGAGGGCGCAGGCGTGGTGGTGGACGTGGGCGCAGGGGTAACGTCGGTCAAACCGGGCGACCATGTAATTCCGCTCTACACACCCGAATGTCGCACCTGTGAGTATTGCCTCAGCCGCAAAACCAACCTGTGTCAGGCAATTCGCTCCACCCAGGGCAAAGGACTCATGCCCAATGGCACCAGTCGCTTTTCGATTGGCGGCAAGATGATCCATCACTACATGGGCACCTCCACCTTTGCCAACTACACCGTACTGCCTGAAATTGCCGTCGCCAAAATCCGCGAAGATGCGCCGTTTGAGAAAGTCTGCTATATCGGTTGCGGGGTTACAACGGGCGTGGGCGCGGTAGTCAACACCGCCAAAGTGGAACCGGGTGCAAATGTGGTGGTGTTTGGCCTGGGCGGCATTGGGCTAAACGTGATCCAGGGCTGTCGTTTGGTCGGTGCCAATAGGATTGTGGGCGTCGATCTAAACCCAAAGAAAAAGGCATTGGCCGAACAGCTCGGCATGACCCATTTTGTTAACCCCAGCGACGTTGAGGGCGACTTGGTGGCTCATTTGGTGGAATTAACCAACGGTGGAGCCGATTACAGTTTTGAGTGTATTGGCAATGTCAATGTGATGCGGCAGGCGTTGGAATGTTGCCACAAAGGCTGGGGTGAAAGCATCATCATTGGCGTGGCGGGGGCAGGACAAGAAATTAGCACACGTCCGTTCCAGCTGGTGACGGGGCGTGTCTGGAAAGGGTCGGCCTTCGGTGGCGCTAGAGGTCGCACTGACGTTCCCAAAATTGTGGATTGGTACATGGACGGCAAGATTAATATTGATGATTTAATCACTCATGTGATGCCCATTGAGCAGATCAACGACGCCTTTGATTTAATGCATCGGGGTGAGGGAATTCGCACTGTACTCACGTTTTAGGCAAAGTGTTGTAGGGTGTGTAGGTGTAATTTATCCAGGGGTAGCGTTCCCATGTCGGTAGCCTTGACGCTTCGGTCTGAAAACGCCTGTTTTGGCGGCACGGTTGGGTTCTATAGTCACCCCTCTACCGTCTGTAATGGGGAGATGCGCTTTTCGATTTACCTGCCGCCCCAGGCCAGTGCGGGCACCGTGCCTGTGCTGTATTTTTTGTCGGGGCTAACCTGCAGCGAAGAAAACTTCATGGCCAAGGCCGGGGCGCAGCAGTTTGCCGCCCAGCACGGGCTAATATTGGTGGCCCCCGATACGAGTCCGCGCGGGGCTGGCCTTCCCGGTGAAGAGGATGACTGGGACTTTGGCACAGGAGCAGGGTTCTATGTGGATGCGATAGCAGAACCATGGCGATCGCACTACCGCATGTATTCCTACGTGACTGAAGAACTGCCCCAGCTCATTGCCGACCAGTTTCCAGCCGACCCCAGCCGTCAGGGCATTAGCGGCCACTCTATGGGCGGCCACGGGGCGCTGATCTGCGCCCTCAAAAACCCAACACAGTACCGCTCTGTGTCTGCCTTTGCCCCGATCGCCGCTCCGATGCAGTGCCCCTGGGGACAAAAAGCCTTCAGCCATTATCTAGGTGCCGATCAAGCGACCTGGCGCGCCTACGATGCCACCGAACTGGTGCAAACGACTCAACTCAATTTCCCGATCTTGATAGATCAGGGCATGGCCGATCCGTTTCTCACCACTCAACTGATGCCAGACCTGTTTGAAGCCGCCTGTACTCGGGTCGGGCAACCGCTGACGCTCCGGCGTCAAGCGCGCTACGACCACAGCTACTATTTCATCAGCACGTTCATTGCAGACCACCTGCGGCACCACGCCGACGCGCTTTTGTAGAGGCAGCTATGACAGATACGCAACCAGATAAATCAATACCCCATGTACAACTTTCAATCCGCCCTCACCCCAACCCCTCTCCCAGAGCGGGAGAGGGACTTTGAGCCACTCTTGCTCCCCTTCTCCCCTTGTGGGAGATAGGGATATAGCCCAAAGGGCATTCAAGATAAGGGGGATGAGGGCGGATTGAAAGTTACACATCGCGTATCAATAACAAACAAACCAATGCCAGAACGAGCACAATTATCTATTAATCCACCGCCCGAATATGAAATGAAATTGCTGAATGCGATGGCGTTTTTTTTGGGACGCACTGTGGAATCTCAGGCCACGGCAGCACTGTCGATGTACCTACGGCAAAACTGCGATCGCCTCCTGAC
>JAYUYI010000714.1:0-6994 GCA_043752545.1 Thermoleptolyngbya sp. | reverse complement strand
ATCCTAATCAATACCTTATTACTCATATGCATTCAATTGCAAAACTTCCATCACAGGCTCTACATATCATAATGCGTAGCAATCATTGAAATTGTTAGCGACCGCTCACGCATCCTACCCGATCGGCGATCGCCCCCATTGTTATAGACACGATCGCACCAGATGAGATTTCTACATGTGTGGAATGGGCGATGCGTGCTAACGCACAGGCTGTCGCCACCGCTCAGACACAGTTAAGCAAATGTGATTGCACACCCAAGCAGATTTTCTACACTCAACAAGCGACTGCGCTGATAAAGGTTGGTAAGTCATAATGGTTTAGTATCTCTTTGCAAAAGAACTAGAACAATGACCGAGTTGCTCGAACAAGCGATCGCTCAATTGAAAACTTTGCCTGCTAACGAACAAGATGCGATCGCCGCTCGGCTCCTGGCTGAGTTAGAAGATGAGCAGGCATGGAAGGCTCAATTTGAATCGACAACAGATATTCAGTGGGATCAGATAGCGGAGATGGTACGGCAGGAAATTGCTGCTGGGGCGCACATACAGAATACGACGAGTTGTTGAAGCGGTTGTAGCGGCGATGTGCTTGCCGATCTTGTGCTGATTTGCCCAGCTTTTTACAGTGAACCTGGACGACTGAAGCTAGAAGGGCGACCTGATCAGTCAGCGCTGGCGCGATCGCACCCTATCAAAGCAGACGCGATCGCCTTCAAGTCCCATTTACCCGCCAACCGTTGAACGTTGGGGGCGATCGCCATAGAGCTGCATCACGTCGCTCAGTGCCATGCGCGACTGCACCCCCAGCGTCAGGGCAGAAACATGGCCTCGGCTAAGGTGGTCGGCGGCGGCGCAGCCAATCATGGCGGCGTTGTCGGTGCAAAACTTGAGTGGGGGAAACAGGACGCGCAGATTGTGGGCTGCTGCCGCCTGTTGCAGGTGTTGCCGTAAGCCGCTGTTGGCCGCTACACCGCCACCAATGGCAATCGTAGTTAGCCCGTAGTCTAGGGCACAGGCGATCGTCCGCTTGGTCAACGCCTTGGCGACCGCTGCCTGGAAACTGGCGGACAGGTCTGCCACCGGAAGCAGGTCGGTGTCTTGCTGCAAGGTTTGCACTAGGCGCAGCATGGCGGTTTTGAGTCCGCTAAAGCTGGAGTCATAGCGATGATAGCCGCCGCCGGGTAGCGAAATCTGCCCCTCGGGTAGGGCAAAGGCGTTGGGATTGCCGTCTTGGGCGAGGCGATCGATCACCGGGCCGCCCGGATAGCCCAACTGCATCAGGCGGGCAACTTTGTCGAAGGCTTCTCCAGCAGCGTCATCGCGGGTGGCACCTAGCGTTTCGTAATGGCCACAGTCTTTGACATAAATCAGGCTGGTGTGCCCGCCCGATACCAGCAAACACAAAAACGGCGGCGGCAAATCGGGGGCGCTTAAATAGGAGGCGTAAATATGCCCTTCTAGGTGATGCATCCCTAGGAATGGCTTTTGGTGCACCATGGCCAGCGTTTTTGCTGCCGTCAGTCCCACCAGCAGCGCTCCCACTAGGCCAGGGGCGCAGGTGGCGGCCACCCCATCAATGCCCGACCACTCTAGCCCAGAGTCTTGCAGGGCTTGGGCGATCGCCCAGTTCATCGTTTCCAAATGCTGCCGCGATGCCACCTCCGGCACCACGCCGCCATACTGTTGGTGAATCGTGATTTGGGACGAAACGATGTTGCTGAGGACGTGGCGATCGCGTACCACTGCTACGGCTGTCTCATCACAGCTGGTTTCAAGCGCTAAAACTGTCGGCATGCGTTGTTTAGAGTTCTTTTGTAGAGTTCTTTTAACTTTTGTAGCGTTATTGCTGACATCAGGTTAGTATCGAACACGTTAAAAGTCACGAATTTACGTTTACCCAAAATTCCCAAATTTTCTGGGCGGGTTCTGGTGACATTCTTCTAAAAGCTTAACGTTATTGGGCTTCACCGGAGGAGTATGATTGCGGTGAAGTGTGATTGCTTTTCTCGGAAAGCAGCTTGATTCTCGGTACTAAATCTTTGCGTTTTGTACTTTGCGTTTTGTAAAAAAGGGAAGCAATTCCATGCGCAAATTGTTTGCTCCATTGTTGACTGGTGTCCTAGTCTTTTTTCTGTGGGCTGGGGTGGTTTCTCCTGCCTCTGCTTATAATCTAACGCCCTGTAGCGATACCGCTGCGTTTCAACAACGTGCTGCTAAAGCCACCACGGCTCAAGCTAAAGCTCGTTTTCAAAGCTACTCCACGCTGCTGTGTGGTGAAGAAGGTCTACCCCACTTAATTGTGGATGGCAGTGCCGCTCACATCGGTGAATTCATCATCCCTAGCATTTTATTCCTGTACATCACAGGCTGGATTGGTTGGGTGGGTCGTGCCTATATCATTTCTGTTCGGGGTGAGAAAGACCCAGAAATGCTAGAAGTTGTGATTGATGTGCCTCGTGCCATCAAGTTTATGACGTCTGGTTTTCTGTGGCCACTTGCTGCCTTTCAAGAATTGACCACTGGCAAATTGACCGTTAAAGATAGCGAAATCACTGTTTCGCCTCGTTAATTGGTCACGGTTCTAGATCTTATGATCGATAGTTTTGGGATCGATAGTTTTGGAATTGCTTAAGCTAAGGATGAATTTGGGTTGATGAGGTGTAACCCTTACCTCTCGCCAACCCACATTCATCCTTCCTCATCCTGAGCACTTTCATTGAAATTATCAATTACCCCTTCAAACGATCTGCAAATCTAGCTTGATTGATTGTTGGAATTATTCTGGAGTTGTGAAGTATGCAATATTTCCTCAAATATCTGTCTACTGCCCCTGTGTTGGCGACTGCTTTGATGTTTTTCACCGCAGGCATTCTGATTGAATTTAATCGGTTTTTTCCCGATTTGTTGTTCCATCCCCTACCGTAGGGAATTACGCTTAAACAGGCGTTTTACGTTCTTTTCGATGTGGCTGTTCTTTTCGATTTGAAGATTTTAGGGGCATCTTTTGCAGATGTCCCTTTTTTGTTGGTCTAGTTCTAAGGGATCGGGGTCGAGAGGCTGGCTCGCTGGGGTTGTCCCCAAATCACCCGCTCTTGTTTATAGATCACCGTTCCGGGACGAGCACCCTTGGGCTTAAATACATAGCGGGGTTCGGTGTAAATGACGGGTACCTGGTCGCTTTGGGAAGCGCGGCTGTAATAAGCGGCGAGGTCGGCGGTAAATTGTAGGTCGGCATCGTCGGGGGCGGCTCCTGGTTCTAGCCGCAGCAAGACATGGCTACCGGGAATTTCTTGGCTGTGGAACCAGAGGTCGTAGTCGTTGGCGACATGGGAGACGATCTCGTCGTTTTGGCGGTTGTTGCGCCCAATCAAAATTTCAAACCCGCTGGGGCTGCGAAAATGCCGAAAGTTGGTGGTTTCAGCCACGGCTCCGCGATAGCGTTGGTCTGGATCGTCTAGATACTGCTGCTGGATCAGCTCGTCGCGGATTTCCGTTAAGGCATCCAGGTCTTCAGGATTGGCATAAAGGCTGAGTTGGGTCACGGCAACTTGCACTTGCTCTAGGTAGTCAATTTCAGCCTGAACGGCTTTTAATAGGGGTTCTAGGGCGGCGCGCGATCGCTTCAGCTTTTGGTGGCGTTTATACCGCGCTTGCGCATTCTGCACAGCATTTTTTTCGGGATCAAGCGGAATCGTGACCGGGTTGCCCGTTTCAAAATCTGCTAGCGTAATTGCTTTGAGGCCGGGTTGCCACTCGTGCAGGTTGGCCATCAGCAAGTCGGCCTGTTCTCGTTGCCTGTCGGCTTTGTCTGACTGGTGCAGGCGATCGCGAAAATCATTGGCTTTGACATACAGTTTTTTGAGCAGGTTGCTCAGCCGCTGACTCAGCTGATGGCGCAGCTGCGAAAACTCCTGGCGGTTAAGTTCATCGGTATAGTAGCGGCTCAGTAGCGGGTGGATGCTAGGAACCGATTCAATGGCACCCCAGCCCATAACGGTGTAGCCCTGCGGCAGCCAGCCGGGTCGAAACTGCTGTTGCTGAACTGCCGTTAGCCATTCACGCCAGCGCTCAAATAGGCGCTGCCAATCGTCGGGGCTGAGGGAGTGAGTGGATTGCTGCGGCGCTAACCCTGCCGCCTCAATCATCGAAAGCACGAGGATGGAGCTTAGCCCTCGGTAGTTTTTCAGCAAGTTACTCTTGAGGTCAGTCGGAATCAGGCTAACGCGTTCTTGCCAACGCTCTTGGGATTCTTCCAGACTAGGAGCGGGATCGGTTAGCGCCGGGGGTGGTTCGTAGGGCTGCCCAGTTTGAATCGGGCGCACGCTAGATTGCTGATTGCTGACCTGATGAGCCGCCGTCACAATCAAGTTATCCACATTGGTCAAAATCACGTTGCTGTACTTGCCCATGATTTCAACATACAGGTGCCACAGCGGCGGGTCGCCAGGGCGGCGGGCAAACTGCAAGTCTAAGGCGCGCTCCCAAGGGGCGATCGCCGTTACTGATACCAGCACCAGCCCGTTCAACTGGTGCCGCAGCTGCTGACTAAAGGTAAAGGTATCGGGAGCTTTAGCCGGAGGGGTGTCCAGGCAAATGCGCGCCGCCTGCGGATGCCACGACACCGTTAGCCACCCCCGCTGATTCATCGTGCGGAGGCACAGGGCTAGGGTATAGCGATCGCGCTGATACACTTGCTCAAGGCGAGCAGGCAACCAGGTTTCCTGCAACTCAGTGCAGGCTGCAATTAGGGTCGTAACGTCAACAGATTGCACAGGATTCGCAGAAAAGGCCAGGAACGGGAACGAAACAGGAAAATTGCCAACATCACATCAAGCTTCATGCTTTTTAGTCACCCGACAGCCTGGTCGCGCTATGACCAAAAACTATCTCAAACCAACTTGCCTGCGATCTGAAGCTACTCTACCTTTACCAAAACTTCGTCTTTCCAAAACTTCTTCTCTTATCAGGGTTATCAGTCTTGTGAGTCAAAATTTTTGCCGATACCATGAAAACGAACGCGTCACTGTTTCTCACATGGTTAGGCATTTTTCTCATGGACATTCGGCTGATCAACATTGGATTTGGCAATATTGTGTCAGCCAACCGGGTAATTGCCATTGTCAGTCCCGAGTCTGCGCCTATTAAGCGTATCATCACCGACGCCCGCGATCGCGCCCAGCTGATTGATGCTACCTATGGGCGTCGGACTCGGGCTGTAATTATTACCGACTCTGGCCATATAATTCTCTCGGCCATCCAACCAGAAACGGTCGCCAATCGGTTTGTGATTAGCAAAGAACTCAATGATGATTAGACGAATTTAACTATAGCCCATCTGCCTGCCTCCGGGACTCATAACCAGTTCGCTGCCGCCTACCGCTAAAATAATGATCCGCTTACAATCATCGAGACTTCAATGGGGAATGGTAGATTAATCGTCCTAACGGGGCCAAGCGGAGTTGGGAAAGGCACATTGCTGCGATCGCTGCTCAAACGGCATCCTGAGCTATGTCTTTCGATTTCGGCCACGACGCGATCGCCTCGGTTAAATGAGGTGGATGGGTGCGACTATTATTTTGTCACTCGCGATGCGTTTCAAGAAATGGTAGACCAATCTGAACTGCTAGAGTGGGCAGAGTTTGCTGGCAACTATTACGGCACTCCTCGCCGCCCGGTAGAGCATTCAATTCAGCAAGACAAGTGGGTAGTGCTAGAGATTGAGCTAGAAGGGGCGCGCCAGATCCGGCAGACCTTTCCTAGTGCGCTGCGAATTTTTGTGCTGCCGCCGTCACTGGAAACACTGGAAAGACGCCTGCGCGGGCGTGGTCAAGATTCAGAAGAGGCGATCGCCCGTCGTCTAATTCGAGCCAAAGCAGAAATCGACGCTGCAAATGAGTTTGATGTGCAGGTGATTAACGATGATCTAGAGCTGGCCTTGAGCAAAATAGAGTCCGCTGTATTTGCAGAGCAGCGGGTCAACCGTCCCTGAGAAATAAGTCCCTAGAAATATAGCGTTAATCAGTTCCAGATTTTGGCTACAAAATTGCTGACGTCTGCGCTAAACCAAATCCACGTTGAGAACTGTAGTTTTAGCCCTCACCCTCAGCCCCTCTCCCAAAGGGCGAGGGGAGCCGGAAAACTTTCAAAGTCCCTCTGCCTAGGGAGAGGGATTTAGGGTGAGGGGAAACACCGGGTTTCAAGTTAGACGAGGTTTGAGAGCTGTAGGGGTGCGAGAGCGTTATCCTCGCAGCTCAGCTTCTAATATCTCCAGCTGCTTTTTTTTGGCGTTCAATTTCTCTTCTAATTCCTGAAATTGATCCCGCCGCGCTTCCATTTCTAATGCTTGACGACCCAGTTCCTGGCTTTTAAGCGTCAGAGATTGCCGCCATTGTTCTGCCCGCTGCGTTTCTTCTTGAAGAAACGCAGGCGAAACTCCGCTAGATAGATATTCCTCAATGAACTCTAATACCCAGCCTTTGGCATCTTGAACTTTTTTCACTTTTTTGGCGCTGGTTAACTCAACCAACACTAATAGTCCTTCATTCAGGTTGGTCGCGTCACGGTGGCCAGTAGAGGGGGTACCGTCCGCATGGTCGCTAGAGTCTTCAAGCAGCACCGTTTCCTCAGTGACACAGGTTGCCCACATGTGTTCAGCTCGTTTTTGGGCAAGCAACTTTAGGCTTGCCCTGCCCTCCCAATCCCGCTTCAAGACCTGAGCTAAGTAGAGCATTGGAGTCAGAAAAATTATTAGTCCATTAGAAATAAAGTATACCCTTGCGTCTAGCAAGCGGCTTAGTCTTTTAGGCAGAAATTTGATGAAGATTTAGGTTTTATGTCATTTGAGTTAGGCGATCGCGCAAAATTTGAGCCTGTGTTTCGGCTTCGGCCAGCGTATCTCGCACGCCCTGAACCACAGCGGCAGGGGCGCGATCGACAAAGCCAGCATTGCTCAGGCGATCGCCCAAACTCTTGATTTCGGCCTCCACTTTCGTCA
>JAYUYI010000713.1:0-2792 GCA_043752545.1 Thermoleptolyngbya sp. | reverse complement strand
CACGCCTGGAGGTTCAGGACTTGGTTGCTCTTTGAGTGATCACGTCTTAGGGCTGCTGAAAACTCCGACCTCAGCGTAAGCGGGTCGGAGTAGTTTATAGGCATGAGTTATTCAATCGAAATAGGGCAACTTGCCCCCAGCAAGCAGGAGTATTCTTACGGTCGTCGCGCTCAGGCTGTCACTCATCTTCTTCGGTGGAGACAGGTCGCGATCGCGCAATCAGAGAAAGCAGCAATGGAGTATGCAGAACTGCTCGCTGACTCCCCAGACTACAAAAGCTGTGGAATTAGGATTGAGTTTCTCGCAAATACCTCTGAACCTGGCAAAACAATTACTGTCAGGAGTTGCTGACAAGGAGAATTAGATGGTAGTTTCGTTGACTCAAGCCAAAAGCCCGCTTCGTTATCCGGGTGGCAAATCAAAAGCTCTTAATCAGATAATTCCGCACGTTCCGCTAAACATCAGCGAATATAGAGAACCTTTTATAGGGGGTGGATCGGTTTGTCTTGCAGTAAAAGACCTATTTGGTGATCGCATAAAACAATACTGGATTAACGACTTAAACTTCGACTTATATTGCTTTTGGGCGTATGCCAAAACAGAAGTCGAATCTTTCGCCAATGAAGTGGATAGAATCAAGCAAAAATATACAGATGGCAGAGAGTTATTCAGTCACTTTACTCGTAAAGATCTAAAGCTGAGTGAGTTTGAAAGAGCAGTCCGCTTTTTCATCTTAAATCGAATCACTTTCTCAGGCACTGTAGATTCAGGTGGCTACTCTCAGCAGGCTTTTGACAAGAGGTTTACAGATTCGTCGATCGCTAGATTACGAAACCTCTCTATTCACTTAGCGTCTATTCACATCACTCACGGCGACTACGAAAGCTTATTGTTTCAAGACGGAGAGAACGTCTTTATTTTTCTCGATCCACCTTATTTAAGTGCTACAAAATCAAAACTCTACGGTTCAAAAGGAGATCTACATACTGCTTTCGATCATCAAAGATTTGCTGACAATATGAAGCAATGTCAACATAGGTGGCTGATTACTTATGATGACTCTCCCGAAGTTAGGAAGCTGTTCAACTTTGCCAACATCAGTGAATGGACGCTTCAATATGGTATGAACAACTACAAGCAAGAATGCGCTGCTCAAGGGCGAGAACTGCTAATCAAAAATTACTGATTGCGAAGATCTGATCACACCACACCTTTTCGTGACATTATTAAAAGGAAGACTTTCAAAACAAGACTATGCCCCAAACAATGCTCACCCTTGAATCAGTCAAAGCGGCTGCTGCGGCAATATCCCCGGTCATCACTCGTGAAAACTATTACGAAATCGCCATCCGTATTCATCCCCGCGTGTACATTGATCCCGCCTCGATCGGCCCAGACATCCTACGGTATACCCTGCAAGAACCGGAAGCCGAGTTTGATGAATACTGGCGCGGGCAAACCGTTTACACAAGGGACTGGACAGACTTGATCTGCCAGTGCGTTCTGCACTGGCAATATTCAGCCGCCAAGCTAAAAAAGTTTCCCGAACTCCGGGCACGTCAACTACGACAGTTGAGCCGTCGCGATTAATGAAGCTGGATATCCTTCGCAATGGTAGATAACCCAATTCATCCGGGATGCGATCGCCCAGCCTGGAAGCACTCAAAAACAAGAGCGGGCAATCAACGCTATAAATGCCCCTGCTGTAACAAAGTCTGGACTCCTCAACCTGGTTCTCCAGGACGCAAACCCCTGAGCGATCGATCCATGACCGATTCCGAGCGGCAGCGGCGGCACAGGCAACCACCGCAAAACGAAGGAGAACTTTGATCAATCTGCCATTCACTCCCCTACAAGAGGAAACGTTTCAAAACACCGACTACCGTTGGTTTGGCTCAAATTTGAAGCCGTTTGACCTGAGCATTCCGGTGGATTGCTACTACCGTCCAGGCGTGTACTTTGGGTTGCTTGAATCTCTAAAACGGTACTACGGTCGATTGTTGGTGGTTGAGTTTGCTAGAAGTGCGATGGAACTTAACCTTTATGTTTGCCAAGCGATATCCGCGAAAAATCTAGAGACGCGCAAGATTGAGCCTAATGCAACTTCCAACGGCAGGCTTTTAACTGAGATGCCTGGGTGCAGTCCCAAATTGTTGATTTCGCTAGATCCCGTTCAAGCGATCGCTGCAACTTTCCACGAAGAAGCGTTTAGACTTCTTCAGCTTAATGATCAAGAGGCAAAAGCTCTGTGTCAGGCTGCGATCGGGTTCTACGGCTCCCAAGATTAACCACATACACACTGCTGAGGTTTTGCATGAAAATGAAAATTGAAGACATTGGATCTATGAAATTCGAGGCTAAACAGTTCCGAGACGGCAAGTACATGAGTTCAGAACACAAAGCCCTACTAGCGAATACCTTTGTAGAATTTGTGGAATCAGGTTTTGCTAATTTGTTTTGGGATAAGAACCCATCTCTCTACAAATGGCTAATGTGCTCATTTGGGTTTAGTCCTCTCAAGAGCATTTGGAGTTTCTACTCTGCTCACTTTTCCTCTCCCCGTGAGATCGTTGAGACCCTAAAGCAAATTCAGACAGATCGGCAGACCACTCGCCCGGACAGCGCCGGAGGTGAGGGAGACATCAACAGAGTCATTCAGCAGTATGTGGAAGACTCTGGTTTGCTTGAGACTTATCAAGCAAGACTAAATCAGTTGGAACGTCAGAAAGAGCTAGAGCTAATGGATGCTTTGATTCAGAAGTTTCCCATAGAGGCCAGTCAATCTTTAACGA
>JAYUYI010000712.1:0-6997 GCA_043752545.1 Thermoleptolyngbya sp. | reverse complement strand
CTGTAGCGGCGGGCGGCTATGCCAAAGAGATTTCGGAGGCGGCTAAGGAGCGATCGCGCCAGGTGATTACCGAGCATGTCCGCCATGCTGACGCCATTATCACCACCGCTCAGGTGCCGGGTCGAACCGCACCAATTCTGGTCACCGAGGAGATGGTAGCTCAGATGAAACCGGGTGCTGTGATTGTAGACTTGGCTGCCGAGCAGGGCGGCAACTGCGCCTGCACCGAACCGGGCAAAGACGTGGTAAAAAACGGCGTCACCATCATTGGCACGATCAATCTGCCTGCGACAATGCCCGTTCACGCCAGTCAAATGTATTCCAAAAACATCAGCACCTTGCTCAATTTATTGGTCAAAGAGGGTGCCCTCAATCTCAACTTTGCCGACGACATTATTACCAGTGCTTGCATCACATCGGCTGGTGAAATTCGCAATCAGCGGGTCAAAGATGCACTGGCGGCATTGGTTGGAGTCGGGAACTAGCAGTTAAGCATTACCAGGAGTTTTGAGTTCATGGCTGAAACATTAATCGCCGGACTAGTGGTGTTTGTATTGGCGTCGTTTATTGGGTTTGAGGTGATTAACAAAATCCCCCCCACACTACACACGCCGCTGATGTCTGGCTCTAATGCCATTTCAGGTATTGCGGTAATTGGGGCGTTGCTGGTGGCAGGCGGCAACGATTTGAACGTGACGACGATTTTGGGCGTGATTGCGATCGTGCTGGCCATGATCAACGTGGTAGGGGGCTTTTTGGTCACCGATCGGATGCTGCAAATGTTTAAGAAAAAAGAGGCGCGGAGTTAGAGAATAATGAATGATTTTTTACCCAGTGGGATTCAACTCAGTTATTTAGTCGCCTCCTGTTTGTTTATTTTGGGCTTAAAAGAATTGGGTTCCCCGGCAACGGCACGGCGGGGTAACCTGCTGGCGGCGATCGGGATGCTGATTGCGATCGCCGCTACTTTGCTCGATCGGGGCGTGGTCAACTACACCCTGATTGCGGCTGGAGTCATTGTCGGATCAGTTGTTGGGGTTGTGATGGCTCAGCGGGTAGAAATGACCGCCATGCCCCAAATGGTCGGTCTGCTCAACGGCTTAGGGGGCGGTGCCTCAACGCTGATCGCCATGGGTGAGTTCTGGCGCGTCATGGGCACGTCTCAAGCCGCTGGCCTAGATGCCACAGTGACCACGATCTTGAGTGTGCTGATTGGCGGCATTACGCTAACGGGTAGCTTAATTGCCTTTGCCAAATTGCAGGAAATCATGAGCGGTTCGCCAATCATTTTCCCGCTCCAGCGATTTGTCAGCATTGGGCTGCTGGTTTTATTTGTGGTAGGTAGCGCCTTTTTAATTGCTGCACCCAAAGATTCGACCGTCTTTCTGATTTTGGTAGGCATTTCCCTGATTTTGGGCGTGCTGTTTACAATTCCCATTGGTGGTGCCGATATGCCGGTCGCCATCTCGCTGCTCAACTCGTTTTCAGGGTTGGCGGCGAGCGCCGCTGGGTTTGTGCTCGAAAACAACATGCTGATCATTGCCGGGGCACTAGTGGGCGCATCGGGGATCGTCTTGACGCAGATTATGTGTAAGGCGATGAACCGTTCGATTACCAACGTGCTGTTTAGCGCGTTTGCCAAAGCGAAGGCGAAGGTGAGCGGGGGTGTAGGGGCGATCGCCACCGAAAAAGTGGTGAAATCGGTCGATTCGGAAGAAGCCGCCATGATGCTGGGCTATGCCCGCTCGGTGGTGATTGTGCCGGGTTATGGCATGGCCGTTGCCCAGGCGCAACATGCCGTCCGCGAACTAGCCGACCAGCTCGATCGCCTCGGCGTCGATGTCAAATATGCGATCCACCCGGTGGCTGGCCGCATGCCGGGACACATGAACGTCTTGTTGGCCGAGGCCAACGTGCCCTATCCCCAGCTCTACGATATGGATGCGATCAACCCAGAGTTTGAACATACCGATGTGGCGCTGGTGATTGGCGCTAACGATGTGGTCAACCCTGCCGCCAGTCACGATGTGGACAGCCCGATTTACGGGATGCCGATTTTGGACGTGGAAAAGGCAGGCCATACCATTGTGATCAAACGGGGCATGAGCAAAGGGTTTGCTGGCGTTGAAAACGAGCTGTTTTTCCAGGA
Organism: Thermoleptolyngbya sp.; assembly: GCA_043752545.1. Classification (GTDB taxonomy): domain Bacteria; phylum Cyanobacteriota; class Cyanobacteriia; order Elainellales; family Elainellaceae; genus CASBQJ01. The sequence continues at coordinate 4,848 of JAYUYI010000712.1, read as the reverse complement.
CAAAACCATGATGCTATTTGGCGGTGCCAAGGACGTTGTGGCACAACTGGTCGTCAGCATTAAGGAGCTGTAGGTTTGGCCTGTAAATTTTCTAGGTTGTAGAGTGTTGGGGCGTTTTACGAAACGCCCTGCTTTTTATTTAACGAACGCGATGTGCAACTTGGTCTAAAGTCTTGTGGGATGGGCGTCTCGCCCGTCCAGATTGGGCGGGCAAGATGCCCACCCCACGGGAAATCAAGGGTTTCAACGGTAAAGTTGCACATCGCGTTAACGAGTGATGGGTTAACGAATCATCGCTTCTAGAGCCGTTTGCAAATCCTGAGTGAGAGTGGCTACGGCTTGACGACGGTTGGCTTTGTAGCTATCCCAGCGATCGCTGACTGAAATGGGGCTACCCACTACAAGCTGCACTGTTCTTATACCCAAGTCGGGGGCTGTCTCGGTGGGCGATTTGCCCTTCAACCGCGCCACCATATCTTCGAGCAGCAGCAGCGTTTCCGCAAACCGTTCAGCCGTGGGTTTTTCCTTCACATAGTGCCCAGTCACGCTGACAAACGATTCCACTAAGCGCATATGCCAGATCCGCAGGTCGGCTTCTTCGGCAATCCGGTCAGCTAGCCCTTTTTCGACGGGCGATAGCTGTTCGAGGGGTTTTAGATCTTCGCGAAAAATTCGATCCCAGCCCGCTTGCTCTAGGCGACGGCAGCGATCGGTAACCGTACCCTTCGCAGGAATATTAAAAAAATCTTCGGCCACGGTAAGGGCTGCATTCAGGAGCGCATGGAGCCGAGTCGCAAGCTGATTGTCATCCGCTGAGGAACGCTCATCTGGAACTGCCGCCGCCTCAATGAGAGCAGGGTGAGCTAGATTCAGACGTTGTTGGTGGAAAGTATTGTAAAACTGCTCCATTAACTCTAGCAGGTGCCCACCCAAACCCAACAGCCGCTGATACAAAATCGTTTGTTGCTCGGGGGTGGGTTCGACGCCATTTTGTAGCCCTAGGGACGGCACGTCCGTGCTGTGAATGCCGCTATCCACTTCTAGGGCTTGTAGCAGCTTTTCGAGCGATCGCCATGGCGCTTCAGCAAACCGATACTGAATCCCCAGCGGTAGAATTAACACTGCTTCTGAGCGATCGCCTTTACGCAAATCTTCGGCACACCAAAATCCAAACTGGGCAATTCCTGGCTCTAAGGGGCTGACCAATTCGCTATGTCCATTCGTGCCGCCCTCTGGCGCAGCGGCCAACGGAAACTGACCATTGGCAAACAGATCGCGCACCGATCGCAAACTCACCAGATCGACCTTGCCTCGCCGCACCGGAATGCCACCCAAATGTGAAAACAGCCAGCCCACAAACTTGCCCGCCCATAGGGGAATACCCCGATCGTAGATAAAGTGGACATGGGTGGGCGGTTTGAGCTTGACTCCCATCTGGCGCGACACGTGAGGCAGTTCATCCATCAACAGCCGCATCAGGCAAAAGGGATCGTCGGGAGTGGGATGGCGAAACGCCAGCAGAAATCGCACCTTACCCGCCTGAAACTGCTGGTACAGGTTGACCAATTGCTCAGTATTTTCAACCTGATAATCTGCAATGCCGACCCGCCAGCGCATCCAGCTCGGGAGAATTAGTTGCCCGATTTTCCACACAGGAGGGCTGAAATCTGGGGGAACGAACTCCAGAGGCGGTTGAACTTGAGTAATAGGATGTGGCATAAGACCTTAAGATTCGCTAGCGGGCTGTTGCAGCAACATCTGGAGATGCTGAATATGATGTTGCTGGTCACGCAGCAGTTTTATAATTTCAGCCATTTCCTCTTCTTGCAGCAAATTCAGCTTATCGTGCAGCAGCTCAATCTCCAATTCTGCCTTCATGTTGACTTCAGAGTCATGCTTGGCATCTTGGCGGTCGATTGTCGCCTGCCGATTTTGGCTCATCATAATAATGGGTGCAGAATATGCCGCTTGAAATGACAGCATCAAATTCAGCAAAATAAACGGATAGGGATCCCAATGCTGCAAATAGGCAGCAACATTCAGCACCACCCAGATCGCCAGCAGCGCGCTCTGAATGATAATGAACTTCCAAGAACCCATGGTGGCCGCCACTTGATCGGCAATCCGATCGCCTAGCGTATTGGGCATCTCTGGTGGATGCTGCGCTGGTTTTTGTTCGCGCAATCGCAGCAGCAGCCGATACTCATCTTTTGTAACACGGGCACGCAGGGGGCGACGTTGAATCATGGCAGTGAATCCGGGCTAGGGGAGGGGAGGCGCACAGCAAGCTAACGACTCAAAATTAAGTACTCACAATATGGATCGGACCCTCCACGCTGCCAGCAAAAAATTGGCGCACGATGGGGTTGTCGGTGGTTTCAATCTCACTTACAGGCCCCTGCCATTGCACTTTCCCCTGGTAGAAAAAAATAACTCGGTTAGCGGTGCGGCGAATGGTGCTGTGCTGGTGCGTCACAATCACATAGCTAGTACAACCATCCTCAGCGCCCTGGAGGGTGCGAATTAGGTCTTCAATTACGGTAGAGGCGATCGGGTCTAGCCCCGCTGTTGGCTCATCATAGAGCAACACCTCAGGATTGTCGGCTGGGTTTTCAGGATTTTTCATGATGGCGCGGGCAAAGCTCACCCGCTGCCGCATCCCACCAGAAAGCTGAGCCGGATAGCGATCGCCAATTCCCGACAAGCCGACCATTTCCAAATTGCGGTTGACCAGCTCGTGAATAGCTTTGGCTGGCAACTTGGAATGTTGGTACAGTAAAAACCCTACGTTTTCGTCTACGGTAAGCGAATCAAACAGAGCAGCTTGCTGAAACACCATGCCCACTCCCACAGGATCTCGACCCTCATCGGTCAGCCCTTCACGGCGCTGTCCCTTGAGGTAAATCTCCCCCGAGTCGGGTTCTAGCAAGCCTGCAATTAACCGTAAGATGGTCGATTTCCCGGTGCCAGATGGGCCAATCACAGCCACCGCGTCGCCTTGGTAAATCGTTAGGTCTACTTGATCTAAAACAACGGTGTTGCCAAAGGCTTTGCTTACCCTTCGCAGTTCAATCAACGGCTCCGCCATAGTTCAAAAATCAATTTGCTCCAGACAAATCTACCTTATCTGCACCCTGACCTGCATCCTGGCCTGCACCGATTATTCTACGTCAAGCCTACGTTAACCCTTAAGATCAATGGCTCAGTTTCGGTTCGCGAACCTGCCATGCACTACAGATAGAAAACTCAATGCTACCTTTAAGGACGACCAGACGAATCTAGACGGATCTCATGGCGGAAAGAATGGACTAATATCCATTGCATGGGAATATGTGGATTCTACCGTTGGGCTTCGCTAATTTAGTTTTTTCCTTGCCAGTCTCCTGACAATCTTTCGCTGCTTTCGCCAAATATGTCAAACGGATTGCTCAAGCACGCTCTCCAGGCTTTGCGACAAGGTCGGCGATCGCCCCGAACTCGACGTTCCCGCTCTTCTTACCGAGTCAATCAGTGGTTTAAGTGGTTATCGCCAGGGCTATCGGTCAAACGGTGGCTGTTTATTAGCGCCGGGGGGGTGGTGCTGTTTGGCCTAGGGTTGGCCGTTTGGTCGCGGCAGACGCCAGTGTATCGATTGGGGCAGTTTTTAAGCGATTTGCTCGAAACCGTGACTCGCTTAATCCCCAACTACCTGAGTGGCCCCCTAGTGATGGGACTGGGGCTACTGCTAATTTTTTGGGGGCAAACCCGCAGTTTGGGGGCAATTACCGAAGTGTTGATGCCCGAGGGCGATGAAGAACTGATCGATCGGCTGATGACCCATCGTCGTCTGCATCGAGGTCCTAAAGTCGTGGTGCTGGGCGGCGGCACGGGGCTATCGACGCTGCTGCGCGGGCTGAAAGCCTACAGTGCCAACATTACGGCTATTGTTACGGTGGCCGATGATGGCGGTTCGTCGGGGCGATTGCGGCGAGAAATTGGGGTCTTGCCGCCCGGAGATATTCGCAACTGTTTGGCGGCTCTAGCAGATGAAGAAAAGCTATTAACCGAGCTGTTTCAGTATCGATTTCGCGCCGGAGATGGCCTCACGGGTCACAGCTTTGGCAACTTGTTTTTAACGGCCATGAGCGAAGTGACGGGCGATTTGGAACAGGCGATCGCCGCTAGCTCTAAGGTGTTGGCGGTTCGAGGCCAGGTGCTGCCCGCCACCTTGAGCGATGTTTGCCTGTGGGCAGAACTCGAAGATGGACGCTACGTGGAAGGGGAGTCCAACATTACCCAGGCGCAGGGTACTATCCTCAAAATTGGCTGCATTCCGGCCAATCCTCCGGCACTGCCGAGGGCGTTGGCGGCGATCGCCGAAGCCGATTATATTATTTTGGGGCCAGGTAGCCTTTACACCAGCGTTATCCCCAATCTGCTAGTGCCCGAAATTGTGGACGCGATCGCCCAACAACAGGTGCCCCGAGTTTATATTTGCAATATGATGACCCAACTGGGTGAAACGGACGACTATACGGTGTCTGACCATATCCGCGCCATTGACCAATCCGTGGGCGATCGCCGCCTATTTGATGCCGTCTTGGTTCAAAAAAAATCGCCCTCAGCTCAGTCGCTGATTCGCTATGCCCAAGAAGACTCCTACCCGGTTCCGTTTGATCGAGATGCGGTGATGCGATTGGGTCGCCGCGTGATTCTGGCGAATGTGATGCACGAAGATGCAGAAACGGGGTTAGTGCGCCATGATAGCGATCGCCTAGCCCGCATTCTATTGCGCTGGTACAGCCGCATTCAGGGATTGCAGGGGGGAGAGAGGGGAAGGATGAGGGATGAGGGATGAAGGGGGAAGGA
>JAYUYI010000711.1:0-7006 GCA_043752545.1 Thermoleptolyngbya sp. | reverse complement strand
CGGCGACGGTTGCCGCTTGGCTGATCAATGATGGGCAACCTGCTCGACCCATGCAAGCAACGCTGCTGAATGATCAGCTTGAGTTTGTGGGGGTGGTCTGTGGCGACCGTCTGTCTGGAAATCGCCCAAATGGGGAGTTTCTCTGCGTCCTCAACTACGTTACCGATTACACCGAACAAGACGGCGGCACGGCTTCTTTAGCAGATACGCCAATTGCTCGGCTGTCGCTGATTCCCGAGGATGTGCCGACTGCAATTCTTCTGCCCAGCGACAGAGTTGCTGCTGCTGATCTAGACTCTAACGTAGTCCCCGCTCCTTCAGGGCCCAACAGGCGATCGCCCGAGCCATTGCCATCTGCATTTAGTCGCAACCCAGTAACAGCAGCGATCGCCAACCCAGATTTGCCCGCTCCTATCCAGCCGTCTCTGGGTGTACCGATGCCGATGTTGATGGCAGCGATCGCCCAAACCGACTATGTTTCCAATCTGGCTGCTGCTGAGTTTCTGGATGACCAAGAACTAGAGCTGGTTGCAGAAGCGAATCGCCTACGCGACAACCCGGCTGCTTACGCGGACGAACTGGAAAATTTAGTGCAATACTTTGATGGCAATTTATTGCGGCTGCCCGGTTTGCCGCCGCTCGAAACGATCGAAGGTGCAACGGCTGTAAAAGAGGCGATCGCCGCCCTGCGTCAGCGCGATCGCCTACCGCTGTTGCCGCTATCGAATGGGTTATCGTTGGCAGCTCGTGACCTGGGCAGCTCAGGTCGTGGCGGACATATTGGCCGCGATCGCAGTACGCCCTTTGAACGAATGAACCGCTATGGTCTTTGGGATGCAACCCCAAGAGCTACTGCTGGAGAAAATATTAGTTTTAGCCCATGGGTCAGCGCCTACTGGCATATTTTGCAATGGGTGATTGATGATGGCGTTAGCAACCGTGGGCACCGCGAAGCACTGCTGCGACCCTATTTCCAATTCACGGGTGTGGCCTGTCATTCCCATGCGTATGGGAATGTCTGCGTTATGACCTATGCCAGTGACTATAGTGAGGGCAATTGATAGGATGCTCCGCCCTTAAGCGCAGATACCAGATTTCGATTCATTTAAGGTAACCAGACAGCTCATGCCGACTCTTGTTGTGGCCACCGGGAATCCCGGCAAACTGGCGGAAATGCAGGCGTATTTGACAGACACAGATTGGCAGCTCGCCTTAAAACCCCCTGACTTGGAAATTGAAGAAACAGGCAGCACGTTTTTAGAAAATGCGGGTTTGAAAGCGTCTCAGGTGGCGGCGGCGCTGGGAGAATGGGCGATCGCCGATGATAGTGGGCTGATGGTGGATGCCCTGGGCGGTGCGCCGGGACTCTACTCCGCCCGCTATGGCAGCGATGATGGCGATCGCATTCAGCGGCTATTGCGTGAACTGGGAGATGCGGCTGATCGAACGGCGCAGTTTGTCTGTGCAGTGGCGATCGCTCGCCCCGATGGCAGTATTGCGCTCCAAACTGAAGGGATTTGCCGGGGTGAAATTCTCAGGGCACCTTGCGGAACTGGCGGCTTTGGCTACGACCCAATTTTCTATGTCCCCAGTGAACAAATGACGTTTGCAGAAATGCCACCAAAGCTAAAACACACCGTCAGTCATCGGGGGCAAGCGTTTCTATCTTTGCTGCCTCAACTCCCAGCTCTGCTCACAGAAATGCCGTAGAGACGCGATGGATATGTTAGGGAAATATGGGTATTTGACCCCCACAGGATAGGTTTACGGAACCAACAAAAAAGAGGGATAAACTACGTGTGTTTATCCCTCCTGCATCCAAAAAAAATGAATTTTTTAGATTTAGATCGCTTCCAAATTCACTTCACCAGTCCGAATTCGGATAATCTTTTCGACTGGCGTGATGAAAATTTTGCCATCTCCAATTTCTCCCGTCCGAGCAGCAGCGATGACTTTTTCAATCACCATGTCTACTTGATCATCTTCAACGACGATTTCCACCTTCAGCTTTTGCAAAAACTCTACGGTGTACTCAGAGCCACGATAGCGTTCGGTCTGGCCTTTTTGCCGTCCAAATCCGCGTACTTCAGAAACGGTCATCCCGACAATCCCAGCATTCACCAGGGCAATCTTGACTTCATCCAGCTTGAAGGGACGAATAATCGCTTCAACTTTTTTCATTTATTACATCACTCCTGAGATTCTTTATAATCAACCCACACCAGCATGACCCGTTCTATCACCGTCCGGGAGGAATATTTGTAGCCAGTGATACGGGTAATGCTGCGCCAGCATCTCTATATTTTGCTACTAGAGCAGTCGTCCCAGATAAAATCTGGTAAACATCTGCCTGATTGCTAACCCCAAATGCCGTAGCATGTCCAGCATACGGCACAGACACCCATCATTATGCTGACATCCACTCAAGAATTGCTAGAGACAGCCCGCCGCAATGCTTATGCCATCGGCGCTTTTAATGTTTATAACTTGGAGGGGGTGAAGGCAGTCGTCAACGCGGCAGAAGCCTGTCGCAGTCCCACGATGCTGCAACTGCATCCGAGTGCAGTGAAATATGGCAAGCTGCCGCTAATTTCTCTCTGCTTGGCGGCGGCTAGGGCGGCAACGGTGCCGATCGCCGTCCATTTAGACCACAGTACTTCTGCGGCAGATATTCAACTGGCGCTCGGTGCGGGGGTGCGATCGATTATGGCCGATGGTTCGCCGTTGCCCTACGCCCAAAATTTGGCATTCACGCGGGAAATGGCGGATTTGGCGCATCGCTATGGGGCAGTGGTGGAAGCCGAAATTGGCCGGATTAGCGGCACCGAAGATGGCCTAACGGTGACGGAAAAGGAAGCCAAAATGACCGATCCGGAGCAGGCGCTAGAGTTTGTGGCGCAAACGGGCGTCGATTCGTTGGCGGTGACCATTGGCAATGTGCATGGGGACTATAAAAGCCCGCCCCGCCTCGACTTTGCGCGGCTGAAGCGAATTCGTCACCTGTTGCAGATACCGCTAGTGCTGCACGGGGCTTCAGGATTGCCAGAGTCGATGATTAGTGAATCGATTCGGCTGGGAGTGTGCAAATTTAATGTGAATACAGAGGTGCGACAGGCGTATCTGCTGTCGTTGCAAGCTGGGGTGTGTGCGGGCGGCGGCGACAGAGACTTGCTAGAAATTGCCGAGGAGGCGATCGCCGCCATGCAGGTGATCATCACAGAAAAATTCCAGCTGTTTGGCTCTGTAAATACAGCTCACCTACACGAAACGCCCCTGAGCGCTGTCCTAACGGCCTACGAGCAACGCCCGATCGGATAACTCAAAACTCAAAACTTCCTACTCCCTACCCGCCAGTCGGCTCATCAAAAAATAGGTCGTCATCTCGCCTTTGCCTTTGACGTCAATGCTGCCGCGTTTTTCAAACACATAGTCGGCACTCAGCCGCTCATAGGTGTCGCTAGAGACTTGGATCTGCCCCGGCAGCGAGAGCGATTCCATGCGGCTGGCAATATTGACGGTATCGCCCCACAGGTCATAGGTAAACTTTTTGGTGCCAATTACACCCGCGCCCACTGGCCCAGTATTGATCCCAATCCGTAACTGTAGAGGAGCCTGGTCGGTAAGGACGCCTTGATTGTTGAGTTCGGCGATCGCCGTTTGCATATCTAGTGCCATGTTGGCGATCGCCTCAGCATGGTCAGGTCGCGGGGTGGGCAACCCGCCCACTACCAGATAGGCATCCCCAATCGTTTTAATTTTCTCTAGACCGTGGCTATCTACCAATTCATCAAACGTTGAAAAAACGCGATTGAGGAATTCCACCAGTTCGGCGGGGGTGAGGCGAGCCGACAGAGCTGTGAAGTTAACCATGTCGGCAAACAGAACGGTGACATCGGCAAAATTTTCGGCAATGATTTTTGCGCCCTGCTTTAACTGTGTGGCGATCGCCTGGGGCAAAATGTTTAACAACAGCCGCTCAGACTTTTCCTTTTCCGCTTGTAGCTGGGTGAGGTAGGCTTGCTCATGATCCCGCAGCTGCTTTTTCTCCAGACATGCGCCAATTCTGGCCTTCAACAGCGTTGGGTTAAACGGTTTAAATAGGTAATCCTCGGCTCCCAGTTCAATGCACCGCACCACACTATCCATGTCGTCTAGTGCCGAGATCATAATCACCGGAATATGACGCAGATCTGGATCTTGCTTGAGGTATTCCAGCACCTCATAGCCATTCATCTCAGGCATCATAATGTCTAGCAAGATCAGGTCAAAGGGCTGCGATCGCAGGATATTGAGCGCAACTTGACCGTTTTCGGCCATCACAATGGTGTGGCCCTGGCGTTTTAGCCGCCGGGACAACAAATCGCGATTCATCTCGCTGTCATCCACGATCAGCAGGACTCCCTGCTCTGCCCTCATCTCAGGGCACCCTCTCCCAAAATGGCTTGGATTTTACCCATCAACCGGACAAACTCCACAGGCTTTGTATCATAGTCATCGCAGCCCGCCTCCAGACACTTTTCTTGATCGCCCGCCATGGCATGAGCGGTTAGGGCAATCACTGGAATCGACTGAGTTGCTATAGATGCCTTGAGCCGACGGGTTGCCGCCCAGCCATCTAGCACCGGTAAACTCATATCCATCAAAATTAAATCTGGCTGCTCGGCTGTCGCCACGGCTACTCCCTCGGCTCCATCTACTGCTACTAACACGTCTATCCCCCGACGCTTCAACCGCCGAGAGAGCATATCGCGATTCATTTCATTATCTTCGACTAAGAGTATTTTATGCATTGGGCTGCCTAATTTCTAATTTTTAATGTAGAAGCCTGTATAAGAGGCTGCTTTGAAAGAAAAATCTCTGCTCCCTTGCCGCTCACCCCCTCACAATGCACCCCTCGTCGCTCCCCCCTCACGATGCGCCCCTCAGCCTTCATCCCTCCCTTCGCCCTCGCCCTTGCACCAAGCTGCGAATTTTCACCAGCAACTCTGGCTGTTCGCACACTCCTTTTTGTAAAATCTGGGCAACAGAGCCGCGTAGTCGCTGCTGATCTAACGGGGTGATGTCTTTGGCCGTAATCACAATAATAGGCAGCGATCGCCACTTTTCGTGTGCCTGGATTTCTTCTACGAAGCCAAAGCCGTCTAATTCTGGCATCATCAAGTCAAGCAAGATCATCTCGGGCTGCACCGTTTTCAGCTTGTCTAGGGCTACTCGTCCGTTATCTGCTTCAACCACTTGCCAGCCTTCTTTTTCGAGCATCTGGCGCATCAGGTCGCGGGCTATGGGGTCGTCTTCGACCAGCAAAATGGGGGCGCAGGGGCGATCGCTTTGATATTTGTGTAACACCGATACCAGCCGATGGCGATCGATCGGCTTGAGCAAATAGTCTGATGCTCCTAGCGCATAGCCACGAGACGGATTATCTAGCAGCGTCAGCATAATCACAGGAATGTCGGCTAGTTCTGGATCGCTCTTGAGGGCAGACAGCATCAGCCAGCCGTTCAAGCGGGGCATCATGACGTCTAGTGTAATGGCAATCGGACGCAGCTCGCGAGCCATCTTCAGACCCGCTTCGGCACTGAGGGCACTTTCAATGTGATACCCCTCACGCGTCAAGTAGCCCTGCATCAAACTATGTAGGTTAGGGTCGTCATCTATCACCAGTACGGTTCCTAAACTGCCTGCGGCGGGTGGAGCGTTCCCGTTTGAAAATGAGCGGTCTGGCTGTAAATCGTCTGAGTCCAGTAGGAATGAGTGCAGGTGTGGAGGGGCTTGGACAACCGTCGGCAGGGTCATGGTGAAGGTGCTACCCTGACTGGGGGCACTGATGACGTGAATGTCGCCCCCCATCATTTGGCAAAACCGTTGGGCGATCGCCAATCCTAGCCCGGTGCCGCCATATTTGCGCGTGGTGGAGGCATCGGCCTGGGTAAATGCCTGAAACACACACTGAAGCTGCTCAGGGGTCATGCCAATGCCCGTATCGGTAACGCGAAACCGAATGAAAGCGGCTGGTTCGTGGGTGGAGGGTCTCGCTTCAGGGTTGTCGGTAGTTGGATTGTCGGCAGTCGTATCGACATTGGGCGTTGCTTTGTCGGTGCGCTCAACCGTTAGGGTAATCGTGCCGTTTTGGGTAAACTTTGCCGCATTGCTCAACAGGTTAAGCAGGTTTTGCCGCACTTTGACCAAGTCAGCATGGAGGCTACCTAAATCGTCAGCCGCGTACACAATCAGGGTGTTGTGATTGCTGGCAATGATCGGTTTGAGGGTGCTGGTAATGTCTTGAATCAGAGTCGGCAGGTGGAAATCTTCTAGGTATAAATCCATCTTTCCGGCTTCAATTTTCGACAGGTCGAGGATGTCGTTGATTAAATTGAGCAGGTGTCTGCCGGCGGTGTGGATTTTTTGCAAGTCGGGAATGAAATCGGCTTGAGCCAGCTCCACTGCTTCTTCTTGGAGCATTTCACTGTAGCCAATAATGGCGTTGAGCGGGGTGCGCAATTCATGGCTCATGTTGGCCAGAAACTGGCTTTTAGAACGGTTTGCCGCTTCGGCGGTTTCCTTCTCCCGCAGCAGTTCATCGGCTCGCTTGCGTTCGGTGATGTTGCGCAGGTTGAGAATCACGCCGTCTACGGCAGCGTTGTGCAGCAGGTTGCTGGCCACGCCCTCCATCACAGCCCACGTGTCTTGCGGATGGCTGAGGCGTAGCTCAAAGGGGAGCGTGACGCCGGGGTGGTGAATGGCGTGCTGTAAGGCTAGCTCAAGGGTAGTCAAATCGTCGGGGTGAATGAAGTCGTGCAGGCGGCGACCCAGAATCTCGGCGGATGGGGAGCCCAAAACTGCCTCCAGGGACGGGGTGGCGTAGCGCAGGATGCCTGTGGGACTGAGCACCGTAATCACATCGGTGGCGTTTTCAATCAGGGCGCGGAAGTGTTCTTCGCTGCGGTGGAGCTGATCTGTTGTTTGATGCAGTCGCTGTTCGCGATCGCGCACTTCTCCTGCCATG
>JAYUYI010000710.1:0-2797 GCA_043752545.1 Thermoleptolyngbya sp. | reverse complement strand
AGGTGCGCTTAGAAGTATCGGGAGCCAATACGCTAATTGACCGCAATATTTTAGAAACCCTTAATGATCCGCTGATGCATCTGTTTCGCAATGCATTTGATCACGGTATTGAAGATGCTCAGCGTCGTGTAGAGCAAGGAAAACCAGAAGAAGGAGTCATTAAAATTCAGGCATTCCATCGCGGCAGTCGGACTATTATTACGCTGCAAGATGACGGTAACGGGATCCCGATTGAAAAAATCCGTGACAAGGCTAAGATGATGGGGCTTGATCCCGTATTGTTAAAGGCGGCCAGTGATGAGGAATTAGTTTCTCTTATCTTTGAACCCGGTTTTAGCACCACTGATCAGGTGACATCGCTCTCGGGACGTGGCGTAGGCATGGATGTCGTGCGCGCTAGCTTAAAGCAAGCCCGGGGCGAGATTAAAGTGGATACTCAAGCTGGCAAAGGCACGACCTTTACGCTGTCTGTACCCTTTACTCTGTCGGTGGTACGGGTGCTGCTAGTGGAAAGCAACGGCATGCTGCTGGCTTTCCCCATTGATGCCATTAGCGAAATGCTGGCGCTGGATCCTGAGGCCATCTTGCAAACAGCAGGCAGCGAGATGCTCAATATTCAGGGCACCGTTATTCAACTAATTACCCTCTCTCGCTGGTTAAAGTTTCATAGCTTGCGCTATCCCTATCGCTTAGAAACACCGCCTAGTGTCAATACGCCAACGGTGCTGTTAGTGCAGCAAAATAGCCAGGTGATTGGTATTCAGGTAGATTGTTGCTGGGGCGAACAAGAAACGGCAGTGCGCCGGGTAGATGGCACGATTCCGCTGCCGCCCGGTTTTAGTAATTGCACCATTTTAGGAGATGGTCGGGTGGTGCCGCTGGTGAATGTGACAGAACTACTGCATTGGATTGCCAGTTCAGAAGTGTCAGAGGCTGCTTCAAGCACTCCTGCCGAGCCTTACCTGAACCTGTTGCCTAGCTTACCCTCGTCTGATCTATCGCAGCCGTCTCAAAAGGCGAACATTCTGGTGGTCGATGACTCCATCAATGTCCGACGGTTTTTAGCGCTAACGCTAGAAAAAGCTGGGTATCAGGTTGAACAAGCCAAAGATGGACAAGAAGCGGTTGAAAAACTACAGGCAGGGTTGCAGGTTAATGCGGTGGTGTGTGATATCGAAATGCCGCGTTTAGATGGCTATGGCTTTTTGGCAAAAATTAAATCTCACCCCCAATTTGAGCATTTACCGGTGACGATGTTGACCTCACGGACTAGTACGAAGCATCGCCAGCTCGCACTCAGCTTGGGGGCGATCGCCTACTTCTCCAAGCCCTATAACGAACAAGCACTTCTCGCCAATTTGGCGCACCACATTCATGGCACCTCCCCACTCCCTGCGAATGTTTCGCTCTAAGTCGATTGAAGTAACTCAGCAGGTAATCATTTTTTCTTTACAACAAGAACAGTTTGCTTTGCCGTTGGCACTGGTTGAAAAGGTAATGGCGGTCGATCATCTCTATGCCCAGGTTGGCGGTTCTGAAACAGCCCTGGCATTTGCTCAAAACCAGGATATTCCGGTGATTGCAATTCACCAACGGATATTTGGTAGCTCGACGGGTCGCTCAGGCAACCCGTCTGAAGTAGACGGCGATCGCCTCGCTCTAGCGTCCAGCTCAGAGCAAATTGTAGCGCGCTTTTTGCTGCTGGTATATGACATGTATGGAGAGCTAATTGGGCTGCCTCTAGATAGCCCGCCAACTCTCAGGCGCGTGCCAGAATCTGCCTTCAAGCCAATATCCACCACCTACCAAAATACTGGCAGCATCCGCTGCTTAGCGGGGTTAATTGTCCTTCAGCCCGACAGCCGCCCTATTTTTCTGCTGAATTTAGCACAACTGTTGCAGCCGCAACATGCCCTGCCATCTGGCCGCTCACGTGAGACATAGCGGCTGTACTAGCGCAGGGATTTAGAGGGGTTGAACCTGTTTTATAATTAACGCCATGTGCAACTTTGCCGAACCCCCTCACCCTTTTCATGTATGCCGAAGGCTTTAAGCCCTCTCCCAGAGCGGGAGAGGGACTTTGAGCTACTCTAGCTCCCCTTCTCCCCTTGTGGGAGAAGGGGTATAGCCCAAGGGGCATTCAAGAAAGGGGGATGTAGCTTGCTTCTGCGCAGCAGTGGGCGGATTGAAAGTTGCACACCGCGTTAATTAGTATCGGCTTAAACAGATTGTGAGACGATTGGCATTAGTGAGGGCATAGCATGCTATTCCCTAATTAATGCCAATTCGATATAAAGCTGCACGAGATTGGCTCTGTCAGACAAGGGGCTTAAGCCCCTTGTTCTATACAGATTCATAAAGAATTGGTCTAAAGCATCTGCCACAAATGGCAATCAAATTAGTTCAGCTTGGATGTTAACAAATCTATTTGTCGTTTGTTAATTATGGATCTTAACTATAAATCTTTTTTAATAGCCCGTTCCCTTTAAAGGTTTAGTGAAATGCGGAAACTTTTGCTTGTTAGATAGTATTTTGTTTAACTAGTATGGGTGCAAAGCAAGATCATGATTCAGCAATACATAAAAGCGCGAGACGGTAGAAGTTAAGTAATGGTAAGCACATAAAGTTCACTCATTGCTTATGTTCTTGATCCTTTTACATGGCGCACGTTGCATCTATCCGGCTCTATTTCCTATGGCAATACTCCGGACAGTTTTTGTGAAAGAGCTGGAAACCCGCGTTGTATCGTTACCACTTGCCCTCACCCTTTTCATGTATGCCGAAGGCTTTAAGCCCT
>JAYUYI010000709.1:0-7009 GCA_043752545.1 Thermoleptolyngbya sp. | reverse complement strand
TCGGGAGCAGAGGCTACCCACTGGCGATCGCAGCTTCGACAGTGGCAAAGGATATTGGTATAGTTTGCCAGTTCTAGCGTGCGTTGCCAGTCCTGCTGTTGATCAGGGGTAAGGGGTGTGTCCACAAGACTGTCAGGGTTCTGTTCTACTTGCTGTGCATCGTCGAATTGAGCCGATCAACCGCCTCAGTCAACTTCAAATTGACCTCTGCCAAATCAGGGCCGGGTGGTTCGGCAGCAGCCTCCTGGCGATTAAAACCAGCTGCCCACTTAATAAGTAAATAAATGTTACTCCCAATAGCTTAACGGTGAATGTGAATTGATCAATCTAAACGAGGAAGGCTCTGTTTTTAAAGGGTCTGGCAAACGCAAGACACCGTAAAAACAGAGCCATATTATTATACTCTTAACCAGAGTAAATCAAGTCTTGAGTGCGCAAAAGCTCAGCAAAACTTAGACGATTTCGCGCACCCGTTCTTCTAACATGACCTCTTCAAATGCAGATGTGTAGACCCATCCGGCTAGCAATGCACCCACAATGGGAGCTAACCAGAATAGCCAAACTTGGCTGAACAATTCCACGCCTGCAAACAGCGCCACACCGGTGCTACGAGCCGGGTTAACTGATGTATTGGTAACGGGGATGCTGATTAAGTGAATCAACGTCAGACACAGACCAATCGCAATTGGGGCAAACCCTTTGGGCGCACGGCGATCGGTAGATCCCAAAATCACTAGCAAGAAAATGAAGGTAAGGATTACTTCTGCTAGCAGACAAGCAAACAAACCGTAACCACCGGGAGAATGCGCCCCAAAACCGTTGGTCGCTAGCGGGTTAGAACCCGTCAGGGGCAAGAACCCTTCACGCCCACTTGCAATGATATAAATCACACCACCCGCCAAAGTTGCGCCTAACACCTGAGCCACAATATAAGGCAGCAATTCAGCACTAGGAAAGCGTTTGCCAGCCCACAACCCAAACGAAACAGCGGGGTTAAAGTGACCGCCCGAAATATGGCCGAATGCATAGGCTCCAGTGAGCACAGTCAGACCAAATGCCAACGACACACCCACCAAGGCAATTCCGAGGGGGTTGGCGTCATTTCCATACGGAAAATTAGCAGCAAGAACTGCACTACCGCAGCCGCCCAATACCAACCAGAAAGTGCCAATAAACTCAGCCAAACACCGTTTTGAAAGTGGCATATACAAATCTCCTTCTGTCTGTAGAACGTCAATCGTTGGTTAGCTAGCAAAAATTTGATTCAGCAACTGTAATTCGGCACTCTAAATCGCTCAATTGCATCGGGCATTTTCCCAGAACCCTGGGAAGACGCAAACAAAACACTAAAATCTAGCCACTGTTTGGTAGCAGGATATACCCAATAGGGGATGCAAGACAAGTCAATTGAGACTGAGTTCAACATTTTTGTCAGGGAACCGTTAACTCTAGAGGCAAGAAAGAGGCAGAAAAGTCCGGCTTGCTGGAGGTCATGACGCGATTGAGTCAGGTAAGATACGCGGTTCTCGAACCCTTGCGGACTGCGTGACTTGTTACCCAGAATTGCCGATCTCACTTCAACGTCTCTATCGTTAGGAAGAGAGGGGTATTTCGTTTGGCAGATGTATAGAGATTAAATTTCGATTATTTTGTATTAAAATGACGCTTTAAAGGTCTTGCTGCTGGTATCAAAACGACCTCGATCTCCCTAGAATGAGGGACTTTGAATTCGGTTCCCCTTTTTTAAGGGGGGGCTTAGGGGTGATGACTGAGTGCCTAAAAACACAGTCAATTTACTTTTAAAACATCTTTTAAGCTGTAGCAAAACGGTCTAATTTTTAAGCCAGTAATATTATGTCTGAAACCAACGGCGTCATGATGCAGTATTTTCATTGGTATATTCCACCCGATGGAAACCTCTGGAATCAACTTGCAGAATCTGCTGAAACCCTCGCAAAAATTGGGGTGACATCAGTCTGGTTGCCGCCAGCCTACAAGGGAACAGGCGGCGGCTATGACGTAGGCTATGGCGTCTATGATTTGTTTGACCTTGGCGAATTTGATCAAAAAGGATCTGTGCGAACCAAGTACGGCACAAAAGATGAGTATCTGAACTCAATTAAGGCTGCACAAAAAGCAGGAATTCGGGTTTACGCAGACGCCGTCTTTAACCACAGAATGGGTGCCGACGCAGAGGAGGAAGTTGAAGCAACTCCTTTCAGCATGGAAAACCGAAATGAGGCAATTGGGGAATACCAAACGATTAAAGCGTGGACCCACTTTACCTTTCCTGGCCGAGGCGCAAAGTACTCTAGCATGGAATGGCATTGGTGGCATTTCGATGCAATTGACCACAATGTTTACAACGAAGCCGAAAACGCGATCTACCTACTAAAAGGGAAAGAGTTTGATCGCAATGTTGATTTAGAAAATGGCAATTTCGATTACCTGATGGGTTGCGATCTAGATATGGATCACCCTGAAGTGTGTGGCGAGTTGAAGTACTGGGGAGAATGGTACGTCGATACCACAGGCGTAGACGGGTTTCGCTTTGATGCGGTTAAGCATGTCTCCGCCGACTTTCTCCGCGAATGGCTCGATCATGTGAGTCACTATGCGCAGCGAGATCTGTTTGCGGTAGGTGAGTACTGGTCTTACGATGTCGAAGCTCTGCATAGCTTTGTGGAAACGACTAACGGCAGGGTGACTTTATTTGACGCCCCGCTGCATTACAACTTTCACGTCGCTAGCACATCTGGCAATGGCTACGACATGCGGCAAATTTTTGATAATACGCTGGTTCAGCAGCAGCCGGCTCTCGCAGTAACTTTAGTCGAGAACCATGACTCTCAACCGTTACAGTCACTAGAATCTTTAGTTGAATCTTGGTTTAAGCCTCTGGCTTATGCGCTAATTTTGCTGCGACAGGCAGGCTATCCCTGTATTTTCTACGGTGATTATTACGGAGCACACTATACAGATAGCGGAAATGACGGCAATGAACATGAAGTCTGGATGGACAGCCATCAAGAAATCCTAGACCATCTGTTGCTGGCTCGGCAAACTTATGCGTATGGGGAACAGAATGACTATTTTGACCATCCCAATACGCTGGGTTGGACGCGCTTGGGAGATGAGGAGCATCCAGGTGGTGTTGCCGTTGTTTTAAGCAATGGAGACGATGGCGGTAAGTCGATGGAAATTGGTCAACCGAAGGCTACCTACATCGATATCACTGGACATATTAGTGAGCCAGTCATCATTAATGAGGACGGGTGGGGAGAGTTTCGCTGCAATGGTGGTTCTGTTTCTGTGTGGGTACCCCAGTAAATCACTGATGCTTGGAAGGTTGGTTTTTGAGAGCGGACGGCCTCAAAAATCAACCTTGTCTTTAAATTCCACACGAGTATCTAGTTAAACCGATGGCCGACACCCTGCCAGCGTGGCGTGCAGGTTGACTACATTACCAATAACGGCGATCGCAGGTGCGTCAAACCCTGTGGCTTCTATCTGCTGCACAATAGTCGCTAAGGTACCGAGCAGTTCTGCTTGCTCGGGGCGCGTTCCCCAGCGCACGAGTGCGATCGGCGTATTCAGGTCTAGCCCTGCGCCCTGCAGCTGCTCCACAATATAAGCCAGGTTGTGGATGCCCATATAGATCACGATGGTTTCGCTGCCTTGGGCGATCGCCGCCCAATTCACCGCTGGACGGTACTTGCCAGCGGCTTCATGCCCCGTCACAAACGTTACCGACGAACTGTAGGAGCGGTGGGTCAGCGGAATGCCAGCATAGGCCGGAGCGGCAATTCCCGACGTCACCCCCGGAATTACTTCGACTGGCACCCCGGCCTGCACCAAATCCTCCATTTCCTCGCCGCCACGACCAAACATAAACGGGTCACCGCCCTTTAGTCGCACCACAACTGCATGGGTTTGCGCTTTATCAATCAGCAACTGAGTCGTGTCGTCTTGTATCAGCGAATGCCGCCCACGTCGCTTGCCTGCATTAATTGCTTCTGCCTGAGGGTTAATCATGGCCAAAATCTGCGGACTGACCAGCGCGTCGTACACCACTACATCGGCATGTTCTAGAAGCGTTTTGCCTTTTAAGGTAAACAACCCAGGGTCTCCAGGGCCAGCGCCAACCAGATAGACTTTGCCGAGGGATGTTTGCATAGGTTAAGGATACTAGGCGGGTTTAGAAATGGCTGGAGTCAGCAGGAGCGCGATCGCCTGATAGTAGGGCGAGTAGGTCTGAGCTATAGCTGTACGAAAATGCCAGCTTGCCACAGACGGTCGGGCATGGCAACTCTCTTTTAATTTAAGACCTATGGCAAACCTTGGGGAGACAAATATCTACCATCATGTAAAAACATTGCCGCTTCTATGCAAAAGGTGCATGGTTCGTCTAGGCTCAGTTGCC
Organism: Thermoleptolyngbya sp.; assembly: GCA_043752545.1. Taxonomy (GTDB): domain Bacteria; phylum Cyanobacteriota; class Cyanobacteriia; order Elainellales; family Elainellaceae; genus CASBQJ01. The sequence goes on along the minus strand of JAYUYI010000709.1, from coordinate 2,586 downwards.
AACGGCTACTCAATATTTAAACAATCCTGTCCCGGTTACTTGGTAGCCTGTGGGAGCCAAAATCGCCGCCGCCGCTTGTTTCCCCGAAATAGTTGCCCCTTCCATACTGTCGATATAATCTTGCTGGGTGTAGCTACCCGCCAAAAAGAAATTGGGGATGGGAGTTTTTTGGGCAGGGCGGTACGGATCCATCCCCGCATTTTCGCGGTACAGGGACTGCGCTAGCTTCACCACATTAGACCAGGTCATCATTAGCTCACGCGCAGACGGAAACAGGTCGTGCACCTGACTCAGCGCATGCTGCACAATCTCCTCGTTGCTCATTTTGATAAATGGATCGCCGGGGGTGAGCACCACTTGCATTAAGGAACCTTGCCCTTCGCGGTAGTAGTCTTGGGGACTGGTCAGAGCCAGGTCGGCAAAGCAAGAGAAATCGGCATCGGCGCTGTAGAGCAAATTGTCAATACCCGCCGCGTGGTCGAGCTGTTGGCGCTGCTGGGCGTCGTTGAGTTCAGTCACCCAGCCGTCGAAGCGCAGCTGGACTGTGACGACGGGCACCGCTTCTAGCTTGTAAATGTTCTCAAACTGCGGCCATTTTCGCCATTCAGGGGGTAGCAAGCGCTGAATCCCAGGTACGTCGCAGGCGGCCAGGTAGATATCGGCGGTGACGGTTTCAGTGGCTTCACCGTTGGCGATCGCCAATCCAGTCACTTGCACGTCTCCATCCTGTTCCTCAAACAAAATCTGGCGAGTTTGGCGGCGAGTGTGCACCGTAGCACCTCGCTCTTCTAGATAGCTGAGAATGGGAGCATGCAGATATTCGGCAGGCGACCCAGCCAGCATATTCAGCCGCGATGCGTCTGTTTTGGTGGCAAACATTAGAAAAATGGTCAGCATACAGCGAGCAGAAATTTGCTCGGTATCAATGAAGCCAAGCGCCAGGGCGATCGGATCCCACAGTCGCTCCAGGCTGTGTTGGGAGCCAGCATGGCTGCGAAACCAATCGGCAAAGCTAATCCGATCAAGGTCACGAATCCACTGCATTGCCAGGTCGTAGCTGACCAAGCCGGGGACGATCGGGCTGGTGCCAAGGGCGATCGCATTTTGCAATTTGTCGAGCCAGGAAAGCTGCCCGGTCGTAAAAAACGCCTTTAACCCATGAAATGGCGCACCCACCAAAAAGCGAAAATCGAGCTGGCCAATCTCGCCGCCCTTATTCACAAAGTTGTGCACATGCTCTTTGGGGAGCAGGAACTGAAATGCGCCTACCCGCTGCATCAGGGCAAACAAGTTGTTGTAATTGTTGAAAAAAACATGCAAACCCATCTCGACATGGTTGCCATCTGCATCGATCCAACTGCCCACCTTGCCACCCACAAACGAACGGGCTTCAAAAATTTCGACGCTGTGTCCGGCGTCTACCAGTTCTACTGCTGCTGCCAGCCCCGCTAGCCCAGACCCAATAATTGCAATCCGCATTCCAGCCTTTCCTGTGAAACCCTTTACATATTTTAATAGAAATTGGTCATAGAGATTGGGGCAATACCTGTCGGGTTAGTTGGCTTACGCTTCACGGTTCGAGAGCCGAATCGCTTTTGAGGTGGGCGATTCTCTTGTATCGACTGGCTACTCGCTACAATGGAAAAAGAATTTTCTGGATGGGTTGACGTTGCCGATGACTAGCCTGTTGGTCACATCCGACCAGATGCCATTGCCGATTAATCTTTCTTCGTTTACCACAAGGTCGAAGCTGAGTGATCAGCAGTTTTACGATTTTTGTCGGACGAATCCTGACTTGCGAATCGAACGGAACGCCCACGGAGAAATCATTGTGATGCCCCCAGCCTTTGCTGATACTGGCAACCGCAACGGCAGAGTCTTTGGGCAGCTTTTCATCTGGTCTGAAGCGGATGCGACCGGAGAAGCATTTGATTCTAGTTCAGGCTTTACCTTACCCAATGGTGCAACTCGATCTCCAGATGCAGCCTGGATTTTGTCTGATCGCTGGAATGCTTTGCAACCGGAACAACAGGCATCTTTTGCCCCGATCGTTCCCGATTTTGTGGTGGAATTACGGTCTAGCAGCGATACATTGGTAAGCCTGAAAGAAAAGATGGAGGAATATATTGAAAATGGGGTGCGGTTAGGATTGTTGATCGATCGAAAGAATTGTCAAGTTCATGTTTATCGATCCAATCGACAACCAGAGATTTTGGAAAATCCTGAGTCTGTCAGTTGCGAGCCTGAAATGCCAATGTTCGCGCTAAAGATGGTAAGGATTTGGTAAGAATCGCGAATTCTACTAAACCTTATCGTTAACCTTAAAGGTCATCGTACTTGAATTACCTAGCATAGATGCGAGCGAAGCCCCTTCAACACCTGTTTTGGATTCAAATCCTGCTTTTCAAGACATTGTCAATGTTAAGCTCATCAATATTATTATCATTATCTGCTCAGACGATTGCTTTATAACGGCTAAGATGAGCGGCGGCAGATAACTTTGGCACTCCACTCAGATCTCTCGTCCGTCCGCTCCAGCGCGTTGTTAGACAGCTTCACAGCCTGAATATAGCATCCAACTTTCGC
>JAYUYI010000708.1:0-2800 GCA_043752545.1 Thermoleptolyngbya sp. | reverse complement strand
TGAGCGGCGGACGAGTCAAAGGCGCGATACCCAGTCAGGACTGTAAATCTTATTCAAAAAAATGACAGCCCATCCGGACTCCAGTCTGCTGCTTTACGTACTCTTTATAATCACTACCCATTTTGTGAGGTTTACACTGAGAAAATTTATATTTTTTGCTCATTCTTGCAGCTAGTCTATTAGGGTATAACTCTGATGCTAAACCCAAGTTTATGGGTTATTAGCGATCGCAAACCATAGTCTTGTTCTTAGAGTCCTGTTTCTGTTAGCGCCATCGGTAGAGATCTCTTAATTTTTCCGGCTCGGCTATTGATTGGCTATCTGTATAGTTAGACCTGGATCCAGGTAGACCTGTCTATCTGGTTGACTGACAAATCTTTTACCCCTCAACCCCCCACCCGTTTTATTGGTTGCTGAACTGTTTCAAAACAGAGATGTTTTGGCGATCAGATTCGCTCTCATGCAGCCTCGTCGAATCCAGATCCATAGTTTTTAGATTAGGTTTCTAGATCAGTGCTTAGGTGCATGGTTTAGGGAACGATTTAGCCCCGATCGCTTCCCCTAAAACTGACGTTTCCTCAGTTTCCTCAATGGGTCTGCTGACTCCTATAACAAAGATGCTAGCCGCTTTACCTATTGTCTCTACTTGTTCTACAGCCTGCGGTGTGGGCAGATTAGTCCTCGTGCTCGATTGCCAGCTGCAAAACTACGATCAGCTGCTAGACGGGGTCGTGTCTGGCGCTGAGGTGATTTTGCTCGATCCGCAGCAAGATGGCATCCATCAGATTACTGCAGCTCTAGCTGAAGGCGGCTCTGTAGCAAGCCTCCATTTGGTTTCCCATGGCACTCCTGGCACCCTGCAACTAGGCAGCGCCTTACTCAGTGCCGCAACCCTGGCTCGCTATGCCCCCGATCTACAGCAATGGGCCAACGCGCTGGGGTCAACAGGGGAGCTACTGATCTATGGCTGTGAAGTAGCCCAGGGCGATCGCGGTCTGGCGTTGATCGCTCAACTGAGTGAACTCACCGGAGTAGCGATCGCGGCGTCCACGACCAAAACTGGCAGCTCGGCGTTGGGGGGTAACTGGAACTTAGAGGCGACAACTGGAGCCATCAGCGCCTCCCCGATCTTTTCTGAACAGGTCCAGGCAGCCTACAGCGGGCTACTCGCCATAGAACCAAGTGCGGTCACGATTGGCGCATTTAGGGGCGGAGATGTGGGCGAAGGGCTAGACCTGGAGGGCAAGTTTGTCTATGCTGTCAATGCCAGCGGACCTGCGGTCGGGCGCATTCAAGATGCCGACTTCACCACTGACACAGCTGCGGGTGTGACCGTTACCGCGCAAAATACCTTATTGGATTGGTTTACGGTTGACTACGGGTCAACTCAGAACGACAACAAAGTAGAAACCTTGGTCTCCAGTATTCGCTGGTCCAGGAGTCCTGGGGTCGTGCAGGTTGACTTAGCGAATCTAACCATCAATCGGACGTATAAAGCCCAGCTTTTATTCTCTGAACCGACTGGTTTCTTCCAGCGACATATTGACATTGCCGCCGAAGGTCAAGTATTGGTCGATAATTTTAATCCTTCGGCAGTCGGTGGGCATGCAGATAATTTGCAGGGCGCGGTTGTCACGTTTGAGTTTATCGCAACCGATAGTGTGCTAAATCTGCTCCTTAGCCCAGCCGGAGGAGAGGTGGGGGGAGACCAAAATCCCTACATTAGTGCGTTGACCTTAGAGGTCATCGGGATCCCAGAGTTAACGAATCCTATCGTCGATCAAACGGCCGTTGAAGACAGCCCCTTTAGGTTTGAGCTGCCTGCCAGTACCTTTACTGATCCTGATGGCGACCCGCTCATCTACACCGCTACTCTGGCAAACGGCGATCCCTTGCCAACCTGGCTGAGCTTCGATGCCACTACTCGCACCTTCAGCGGCACGCCGGGTAATGACGATGGGCAACCCCGCCAAATAAAAGTCACGGCCTCCGATGGCAAAGATGCGATCGCTGACCTGTTTGACCTGTCGATTACCCCGCTCAACGATGCCCCAGTGCTCGTTCCGACAGCCATTGAGATGGGTGCTCTCAACGAAGACGCGGCGGCTCCAACTGGAGCTGTCGGCACGCTAGTATCTGCTCTTGTCAATCTTAAGCCGCCTGTAGGGGGAATTGATAACGTTAGCGATGTCGATAATACCGTCACGGGGATTGCGATCGTCGCTGCCGACATCACCAACGGCACCTGGTGGTCTAGCACTGACAATGGCACAATCTGGAAGGACGTTGGAGCCGTTTCGTCAACTAGTTCACTGCTGCTGGCCGCCAATGCCAATAGTCGCCTTTATTTCCAGCCCAATCCTAACTACAACGGCTTAAATAACGCTGTCACCTTCCGAGCCTGGGATCAAACCACAGGAGAGGCGGGTACTACGGTGGACACCTCTACATCTGGGGGTTCTACAGCCTTTAGTAGCGCCCTCGGTAGCGCGCTTGTCAACGTGAACTCAGTCAACGACGCGCCTACCTTGAGCGGGACAGCCGCTACTCTGGCAGGCAATACCGAAGACACTGTCTACACCGTTAGAGCCTCTGACCTCCTGCAAGGCTTCAGTGATATCGATGGCGACAGCCTCAGTGTGATCGTTGATGGGATTGTCGTCGATAGCGCTGGAACCTACAGGTTTACCCCATCTGCCAATTTCAACGGCACCTGGATGCTGAACTATAGCGTCGTCGATGGCAAAGGCGCGTCAGTGCCCGCCACCCAAGCAGTGGCGATCGCCCCGGTCAACGATGC
>JAYUYI010000707.1:0-7028 GCA_043752545.1 Thermoleptolyngbya sp. | reverse complement strand
GCAGGGACAACCGCAATGTAATATGTTCCTGCTTGAGGAATATTTACCAGGATCTGTTCGTTGCCACCGGCTGCTGCACCACCTTGAAAGGCTAGAAGTCCCTGGTTAGCATCGTACAAGATGACGTCTAAATTAGCCGTGGGGTTTAGCCCAGTCAGGTCAATTTGCAGCTCACCCAGCGTTGTGGCATTGAATTGGTAGAAGTCGGCGGGGTCGCTGCCACTGATGGATTCGGTGACCGTAACTGGAACAGTGCCAACATTGAGGCCGCTAGCACTGGCAAAATCTTGTCCTGCTTGATCAGGCACGAGATCAGCTTCTACGGTGAGATTGTAGGTAGTCTTAGCACCCGCCTCGGGAGCGATGCGAAGGAAGTAGGTGCCAGAATTAAACGTGCCTTGAAGGGTGGCAGGATTAGCGCCAGAGCCGCTGCTAACCAACAGCGGATTTTGATTGGCGTCGAACAATGTAACAGTTGCACCTGCCGTGAGCTGATTCAGGGCAACATTTAAGAGGCTGGAATCGCTGAGCGTAAAGCGATAAAAGTCGTTGGGGTCAGACACGCCGACAAAATCTGTAAAAGCCGTAGGCGTTGCCCCGACTGTAATAGTCCGCGCAGCGGCAAAGGTATCTCCGGCATTGTCGGCATTCAGGCTGAGCTGAAGGTTGTAATTGCCCTTCCCTTTCCTCTGGTTGGCTCGGATAAAGTAAGTGCCGCTTTCCAGAGTGAGATTGAGGTTTTCGGGCTGCCGATTGGGGTTTTTGGAGCTGGCAAGCACGGTACCGTTTTGCCGCTGAATTTCGAAGTCGTAGTTTGACTTCCGGGGAATGGCAGATAGCTGAGCGTCGAAGCTGCTGCGAACACCCACTACAAAGCGAAAGAAGTCATCCTTGTCTGCTCGGTTCAGCGATTCTGTGATGGTCGTCGAGGTACCCACAGAAATTCGCCTTGCCTTCTTCCGGGTGTTTCCTGAATCTGTCGCCATGGCTTCACTTCCCATTCAAGAACTGACGTAGAGTATCTTGCCCAACTCTTAAGCAGAAACCATCATTAAACCTTCACAATGATTAATTTTGTGTGAGCTTAAAGCTGAACCAGTAAAAGTCTGATCTCCCAAATTTACTGGGACGATGCCGTTAAAACCTCTGCGTTTCCACTAGTTTTTGGGCGATCGCCCCTGCCAATTGGGGTGCCATTCTCAGTTGAATTAGGGAGTGAAGTGGGCGGCGGCAGCGGCGGCACAGCCTCAGGGACAGCCTCAGGGACAGCATTTCCGGACGGCGGGCAGGCGCTGGGATCAGGAGGCTGGGTTTCGACTACCACCTGCTGATAGCCCGCAGTGGTCAGGAGTTGAGCAATCGCCAATTGTGCCCGCTGGTTAGCCTCTTGCAGCACTCCTTGACTGCACGCGGCTGCCACAATCTCCTGCAAGGTTTGGCGCTGAGCGGCCTCTTGCAGAGCGGGGGCAACATCAGGGCCTAAGCTCAGAAACCCCCGGTCGTAGTCATAGACGCGAGATCGATTCACATCAATTTTGCTGTCGAGGATGCGAGGGGGTGGCAGGCGCAACCGCAGCACATTGTCTACGATTTGAATATCTGCTCGCGTTAATGGCGACAAATCGACCCCGGCGCGCACTTCTCCATAGGCCAGGTAGAGTAACGTCGTAGAACCCACCACGTAGCCACCTAGGGTGCGATCGCGCTTGGTCGGCACAACTGCCTGCATCGCAAAGATGGCAGTTGTCAGTTCACTCGCCCCCCGCACTTGCTGCACTACCAGTGATTCAACATCGACCTCAGGTTTTGATTCGGTGAGAGTAAAGAGCGATCGCAGCTGCTCAACAAACCGATTGCCCCCACGCCACCAGCCCCAAGTAACCAGCATCCCCGTCAACAGCAGACTGCCCGTCACCATCAGCAACAGATTGCGAACAAAGCGGTTAACGGCATGCCTACGCGTGTCCTGAGACTCATAGCTGCCCATTTTCCATCTATCCTAAACAGATATCTTCCTCGTTTTAGCTCAAAACGACTCAACTGTGGCATTCTAAAACATCCCCCCTTCGATCCCTCTTATTTCTCTACCCGCTCCTTTCTTTACCCGCTACCTTCTCTACCCGCTCCTTATCTCTACCCGTCACTCCATGCGCACCATTGCCGAAATCAACGACAAAATTCAGCATCAAACAGCCGTGGTGTGGACGGTAGAAGAACTGAAAGTAAGAGTTCAGGCGGTCGGAGTCTCGCAGGCGGCAAAAGAAGTAGACGTGATTACCACTGGAACGTTTGAGCCAATGGAGTCGTCGGGGGCGATTCTCAACTTGGGACATACCGATCCGCCGATCAAAATCCGTCAGTGCTGGCTAGATGGGGTGTTGGCCTACGCTGGCTTTGGTGCCGTCGATTTATACCTGGGTGCCAGCCAAATGGTTGAGTACTCAGGCGCATGGGATGTTTCTGATGAAGGGCGAGACATGCGACTTCGCAGCCCAGCTAGAGAACGGGGTGGCGGGCATGTGATTGCCGATTTGATTGCAGGCAAGTCAGTACGGCTGCGGGCGCTGGGTCAAGTCACCGATTGCTACCCTCGGGCATCGGTGGAAACCACCATTACCCGCGATACGATCAACCAGTTTTATCTATTTAACCCGCGCAACCTTTACCAAAACTTTATTGTGGGAGTCAACGGTGGCGATCGCCCTCTCTTTACCTATCTAGGGCCACTACAGCCTCGCCTAGGCAACGCCGTTTATTCCAACTCCGGTGCCCTCTCGCCCCTACTCAACGATCCCGATCTGCAATTGGTGGGGATCGGTACCCGCATCTTTATGGGTGGCGGTATCGGCTATGTTTCATGGGAAGGCACCCAGCACTTTCCGCTGCAAAAACGCTTGCCTAACCACACGCCGATTGGGCCAGCTGCCACGCTAGCGCTGATTGGCGACGCCAAGCAAATGAGTTCCCGCTGGGTAAAAGGCTGCTACTTCAATAGCTATGGCCCTTCACTCATGATGGGCATTGGTGTCCCATTTCCCGTCTTGAACGAAGAGGTAGTGCTCCGCTGCTCCGTCCAAGATCAAGATTTAGTGGCTCCCATTGTGGACTTCTCTATTCCCCGCCGAGTGCGCCCCACCTTTGGCTTAGTCAGCTATGCCCAACTTAAATCAGGGCGCATCACCATTGAAGGCAAAAGTGTCCGTGCCGCCCCTCTAGCCAGCGTATTCCTATCGCGCCAAGTTGCTCTAGAGCTAAAGCAATGGATTGAAGCCGGAACCTTCACCTTGAGCGAACCCGTTGCGCCTCTGCCGATGGACAGGAACTTTGTGGCTCAAGATCGGCTGGGAGCACAAATTAGCTTAGATTAACGTCAGGTTGGGCGAGGTTTATCCACCTTCTTTAGGGCGCTTCACTGGCTTAGAAATGGGTTCTCGTCGCGTCGGTGGGGCACTCACACGAGCAGCCGCATCAGTCCGACGCGCTGGACGCGGCGGCTCACCTTTAGACTCCCACTGTTTTCTGCGATTCGGTGGGCCGCTTCGAAACCCGCTCAGTTTGACTTTGCGCTTTCTGGGCGGCACAAGGGCAATCATATTGCCATTTTGGAGCAGGAGGTCGTTGCCCTGCCGCTGGACATGCAAATCCCAAAAATAGCCGACCGCTTTACCTTCTAGTGTTCCCTTGAGGATGACCTTGAACGATTTGTCCTCATCTTCCTCTCGCTCGGTACTTTTTTTGGCACCTTTTTTAGCGGCCTGCTGCACTCTAACGATCAAGCGTTTGTCTTCAGGAGAACAAAATAAAACTTCTCCTCGAATGGAAAAATATCCATCCTCTAATTTAGGAGCCGCTTCTGGCACTTGAGCAGCCGCTTCTGGCGCAGGCGGCTGAGGAGTCATGCTGTCGGTGTCATCAACTCCAACATCGCCCACTGAGCTATTTTCTGGGTTCCCTGGAGTTAGTTTGTCAGGTTCCCAAACGCCTACAATCTGGACGTGCAGGTCTTGAAACTTTTCGCGCGTGCGGGGATACACGACCCAAAGGTGAGATGCTGTTAAGTCCAAATGCTTCCTCACCAGGCTCATGACACGACCCAGCAGCACCGCATCAATCAGGGTGCCATCTTCAGCCGTGATACTGCCTCGGGTGAACTGGTCATCGGATGGCGTATACCTACCGCGCACCATGCCAATGGCTCGATATTGCATTGGCTCGCTGGCGGGTGGAATGGGGTGCTGCCGAACCGATGGTTCTAGCACCAAGGGAAACTCTGTGGGAGCAGGAGCAGCATCTGTCGGCGATGGGGTGGAAGAGTCCACCCCGTCCAAAGTGGTTGGGTTAATCGAGGAGTCCATTTCAAGAGTTGAAGCTGAGGGCTGATGCATATCGATCTCTGCTGAGGATACTAACTCAGGGGATGGTGTACTCTGAGCATGCATATGCTCGTTAGTGGATGGCGTTGACCGAGGTGTCTGGGGAGACTGATTGTGAGAGGGAACCATAAAACCTCCTGGCGGCAGGATCCACCCACCCCATGTGAGTAGACAGCAGATTATTGAGCGAATTAAACACTAGGTTAGCATCCACATTAATCTAGCCTGCTAATGGTGTCAGCCGCTATCTGCCCAACATCGCTATCTGCCCAACATCTAAAGAGCAAGTCGTCGGCTAAATAGATTTCAGGCAGGCCAAAGCTTGAGGCAGCTTACCCAACTGGGCACGCAACGCTTTGGCTTGGTTAGGACTGATGCCTACCCACAGCGCCATTTAACATCACGAGTTGACATGACGGTTTGATCTGACTTTCTCTTCTTGTTTATACAGCCGCGATCGCCGCCATCAGGTATCTCTAGGATGCATTTCTCTAAAGATAGAAAGAAGAATGATGAAGCAGCCTCGCAACAAATAAATTGGAGGATTTAGAAAAAATTCGGAATTGGGGATTAGGCTTTCAACTGTTGGTCGAGGCCAACCGGACTAAAAAACGGTGAGAAAATCCAGATGTGGATAATAATGGAGTGGCATTAGAGTTTGGGCTGTTCTGTGTTTAAGCAACGCAACCGCTGGATTATCACTGTTGTCATGTCGATCGCGTCATTGGCGTTTCTGTCACTGCTGTTTATGCCGTTTTTGACGGCATTTCAAACGAGCAACCGTGCAGCCACCGCCAATGCTTCACCTAGCGCCTCCCCGGTGGCTCAGCAGCAGGAGCTAGAGGCTCAAGCTAAGGGGTATGAGCTGGTACTCCAGCGAGAACCAGAGAACCAGACAGCGCTGAGAGGGTTACTGGAAACGCGAATTCGCCAGGGCAATGTTCAGGGGGCAATCGAACCGCTAGAAAAATTAGCCAAACTCAATCCTGACCAGGCTGACTATACGGTGTTACTGGCGCAGGCCAAGCAGCGAGTCGGAGATGCGGAGGGTGCAGCCCAGTCCTACCGAGATATTCTTAAAACCCAGCCTGGAAACGTGAACGCACTGCAAGGGTTTGTCGATTTGATGCTGGAGCAGAAACGCCCTGAAGCCGCGATTGGCTTGCTTCAAGACACCCTACGGAGCGCGGAAGCGGCAAACAAGGTAACTCCCGGCACTGTAGACACCACGTCGGTGCAGCTGCTGTTGGGGCGCGTCTATGCCGAGCAAGGCCGTGCCGATGAGGCGATCGCCATTTATGACCAGGCAATTAAAGCCGACAGTCAAGATTTTCGCCCCGTGCTAGGCAAGGCGATCGTCTTGCGAACTGCTGGCAGAACGACGGAAGCAGAGCCGTTGTTTACGACCGCTGCGACGCTGGCTCCGGCTCAATATAAAGATCAAATTAACCAGCTTGCCGCTGGGGAAACTCCCGCACCTGCGGATGCAGCGACCCCCAATCCGCTGCCGTCTCCCGAAGGTCGCGATCGCCCGCTCCTAGCTCCATCGGCTAGCCCCGCCCCATCCGTCAGCCCTCAAGCCGAACGCTCTCCGTCCTCTTCTCGAGTTACGGGTAATGCACCAGCGGTGCCCTAAGGTTGTCGGACCTTGAAAATAACTATTTCACGCCTAATGCCATCAGGGTTGACTAAAATATGAATTTTTGTAGTGACAATGTCACGGGAATCGCCCCCGAAATTCTATATGCTCTAATTGCTGCCAATAGTGGCGCTGCTATGCCCTATGGCAATGACGAGCTGACTCAGCGATTAGAAAGGCAGCTGGCGGATCTGTTTGAAACCGAGATTGAGATCTTTCCGGTTGCCACCGGATCGGCTGCTAATGCGCTAGCGCTGGCGGTGCTATCGCCTAACTACGGAGCTATCTACTGCCATCTTGACGCGCATATCAATGTAGACGAATGCGGTGCACCAGAATTTTATAGCGGTGGCGCTAAACTGGTGACCCTACCGGGAATGCATGGCAAACTATCGGCTGACGGCTTGGATGCGGCGCTCAAACAGGCAGGGGCGGGGGTCGTTCACCATGTCCAGCCAGCGGCAGTTAGTATCACTCAAGCGACAGAAGCTGGAACCGTATATCGCTTAGCCGAGGTGCAGGCGATCGCCAAAGTCACCCACGCCCATGGGCTATTGCTGCACATGGACGGAGCCCGCTTTGCCAATGCAATGGTCAATCTAGACTGTTCTCCTGCCGACGTTACCTGGCGATCGGGAGTGGATGTCCTTTCGTTTGGGGCAACCAAAAACGGGGCATTGGCCGCCGAAGCCGTTATTTTCTTTAAGCAGGGATTTGGTCAAGAGTTTGGCTACCGCCGCAAGCGCGGCGGCCACTTGTTCTCAAAAATGCGTTTCCTCTCGGCTCAATTAGAAGCGTATCTAAAAGACGATCTCTGGCTCAAAAATGCCACCCACGCCAACCAAATGGCTCAAATCTTAGCCGCTGGTCTTTCTACCCTACCAGGCGTGAAACTCTGCCACCCAGTAGAGGCCAACGAGCTATTTGTCGCATTGCCAGAGCCAGTGATTATGGGGCTGCTAGCCGCAGGATTTCAGTTCTATCGCTGGGATGGAGCCGAAGGGTCTGTGGTGCGA
>JAYUYI010000706.1:0-7040 GCA_043752545.1 Thermoleptolyngbya sp. | reverse complement strand
GTTGGCAATGCCCCTGCCCCATCGGCTCCCGGTGGCAGCGGGTTTGCGACGGTGCAAAATGTGCCATCGGGGTTGTTTAGCTACGGTGGCAGTACCTCTTGGGCACCTATTCGCGGCCAAATTGATCCGTTAATTCAGCAGGCGTTTCCGCAGTTTCAGCTGCGCTATGTCGATCCAGTGGGGCAACCGCCCGGTTCGGGGGCTGGCATCCAAATGCTGCTGGACGGGCAGTTGGCGATCGCCCAATCTTCTCGACCGCTGCAACCTGCTGAGTTTGACCAGGCCAAACAACGCGGATTTACGATTGTGCAAATTCCGGTGGCACTAGAGGGGATCGCGATCGCCGTCCATCCTGACTTAAGTGTTCCAGGCTTAACCATCGATCAGCTCAAAGGCATCTACAGTGGCCAACTCACGAATTGGAGCCAAGTCGGCGGTTCCAACTTGCCGATTACCGCCTACTCGCGTCAAGATCAAGGCGGCACCGTCGAGTTTTTCATTGCCAATGTGCTGGGCGGCGGCAGTTTTGGCAGCAACGTGCGCTATGTGGCCAATACTACCCAGGCGCTACGAGACGTATCCAATGACTTAGGCGGCATTTACTATGCGTCTGCCCCCGAAGTGGTGGGTCAATGCACCACCAAGCCGCTGCCCTTGGCACGGCAGCCCAATCAATTTATCTCACCCTATTTGCCACCGTTAGTCTTGCCGTCTCAGTGTCCCGCTCAGCGTAACCGCATCAATGCAGATGCGTTGAAGAGTGGTCAATACCCGCTGACCCGCACGCTGTTTGTGATTGCCAAGCAAAATGGTCAGGCTGAGCAACAGGCAGGAGAAGCTTACGCTAACCTGCTGCTGACCCCCGAAGGTCAAACGGCTTTGGCTGGCGCTGGTTTTGTCCCAATCCGATAAATCTGGCCTACCCCTATTGGCGCTGTTGCAGCACAGCCGACTCAGCCGGAATCGCAATTAAATTATCGCCATGAGAACGGATTAGCCCGCGCTGGCGCAACTTGCCCATCAGCCGCGTTACCGTGACGCGAGTGGAGCCGATCGCACTACCAATTTGGGCATGGGTCAACGACCACGGCAAATAGTAAACATCTTCGGTCGGTTCACCAAATTCTTCTACCAATAGCGTAATGAAACCCAGCAGCCGATCAATGGTGCGCCGCTGACCCAACGTGCTAAGCCACAGCAGTTTGCGCTGATGCTGATAGCGAAATGCGTCTAGCACTTCACGGCGAAAGTGCGGCCAATTATCTAAATCGTGCCAATACAGCCAGATGACAGAGGTCTGGTCAACGTGGGCAAAGGCTTGTAGCGTAAACGGAGACTGCGCCACAATTTCAAATGGTTGCCCCGCTCCGACAAACCCCAAAAAAGCCTCTTCAGAATTAATCCGAGGCAAGCGGGATGAATTGCCTGAAGTAGCGCTGACCTGAGCTTCGCCGACCAAGCGTACCGAACCCCGCTGAACTAGATAGAGCAGTCCAGGGCGCGCGGGTATCTTTTCATCCTTAGCAAAACTGCGCGTGCGGTAGTGCTCCTGTGCCCAATCGGAGATCCGTTGCCAGGTCAAAAAGGGTCTGGAGGACGTTTCGGATTGTGAGGACACTGAATACATAGGGCAAAATCCTGGACGTCAGTAGAAGGCTATAACTCTGAGACAGTAACGGTTCAGTCCGCTAACGCAATACGTACAGAATACATAAGCATAAAACAAAGAGGAGCTAAATTCAGACATCTTACAGCCAAAAAACAGCCAAAAACTGGAATACAAATGCGACTGTTTATGGTTAAATTCGATTTGCTCCTTAGTTTATCGTCTCACTCGCTTTCCTATAGTAAGGAATTTTACGGAGTCTACATAAACTAGGATACATTTTATGCTTCCTCTGTTTTATGTCAAATTTGGCGTTTATGCGCATTTTTTTCGATTTTTCTCTAGTGTTATGGGCGTGTAATGGCCAGCACTCGTTCCTCAGCTCTGCCTGGAAATGCTTCTAAAGTGGCTCTGCCACTCAATTACGGGAGACAAAACCGCTAACATTGCATTTCTAGGCTTTGCCTAGAAACGAGATTTAATATGTTCTGACGGCACGATATCCGAAGTAAATCTGAGATTGAGTGGCCATACCCTAAAAAACTAGCAATTAGAGCAGAATCCAGTGAATCTATAAGAAATCTTTAAATCCTGGGTCGGTTTTAATCAGGCCGAGCTGCGAAGGAGGGAGGTTTGAGGTTTGAGTTTTGAGGTTTGAGTTTTGAGTTGGCTGTTTCATTCAAAACTCAAAACTCAAAACTTATCCAAGTCTGGCCGCTTAATGGTTAGGTACGACAAAATTCTCTACTTTGAAACCACGTCTATTTTCTTTTACAGGCTGGAGCAAACCTCCTGATCTGCGCGCATTTTTGGCTTGGCGACTAGCTGGCGTGGTTGAAACCTGGTGGCAGGAATCTCTAGCGTCACCTAGTCCAGACAGGGCAGAACGGTTTGAGCAGAAAGTTTTGGCTCTACGCCGCATCAGAGGCGATCGCCCCATCTATGGATCGGCGATCGCCTTGCATCTAATCCATCGAATCTCGGTAGCGTCTGCAACCCCACAGGCTGAACGGCTGCTCCAACTAGCTCAAGAGCTGGCGATCGTTTGGAATCGTGCCACTGTGGATCAGACTGTGCATCCGGCTCAATGGACGCTAGAGCCACTGTGGCCGACCTGTCTGGCTGAAGCGATGCCCAACGGGATGATGGCTCTACGGGTCACAGATGCGGGGCTAACGGGATGGCTGCATTTTTTGGGCGAAGGCAATTGGCGATCGCCAGCGTTATGGCAGACCCAACCACCAGCATCCCAGCCGCCCCTAAATGCCAAAACGTTGTTTACTGTGCAGGCGGCGCATGCCCGCTGCTGCTCACTGTTGCGGTTGGCAGAATCGGCAGGGCTGGTGAGACTGGCGGCATCTGCCACGGAGCCAGTCTCTGAGCCAGATCCGAAGCTAGACTCTAAGCCAGATAGAGGCAATTGGGCGATCGCACACCCCTTGCCTTGGCCTTGGCTGCACGCCGACCAAACCCTCCGGTTGATTCACCCAGCCGAGCAGCGGCTGATTGGCCAATTGCTTACCACGTTTGAAATGCTCTGCCCACACCCCCCAGCCACCGCCCAAATTCTGCGCAGTGCCGACGACCTAGCTCAAGCGTTGCAGCAGTTTGATGCGGCCTGTCGGATTTTTGGCGAGGTTAAAACCGAACTGCCCGAACTGGCACAGGCGCGTTTGGGGCTGGTGTGGGTCACCCGGCTGGTGCTAGAACAGATGCTGAGCCAGGGGTTAAATGCGATCGCCCCAACTGAACTCTAGAATTACTCGAATACTTTAGCCAACAATTAATAAAAGCCTTCATCGGGGCTTAACGAAGAGTGGCCAAATTGATAAGGATTTTTAATCAGCTGCCTAAACCTCTAGTCAACCTATGGTTTCTCTGCTATATTTTATGAGGTGTGAGGAGCGAACCAGTAAAGGGCATCGAGACGAAACACGGTCAGTCGTCGATGCCCTTTCTGATTTCTAGAAATAGTCTTTGTAGGTTCCGCCCCCTGATTAGTTCAGGGAGCGGAATTTGAGTTAGGGCTTGGTTCTAAAGCACAAGGCTTTAAAAGTACAAATCAACCCACAAATCAAAGCACAAACTTTTCAATGGCCACGGCCACCCCATGCTGGTCAACGGTGGGAGCCACCCAATTGGCGATCGCCTGCACGCCCTCAGGGGCGTTGCCCATGGCCACCCCTGTCCCAGCGTACTGAATCATTTCAACGTCATTAAAATTATCGCCAATGGTCATCACCTGGTCGGGCGTTAGCCCCAGCACCTCTTCTGCCAGGTAGCGTACGGCCACCCCTTTGTTGACGCCCGGATTGGCGGCTTCCAAAAATGTGTCTACTGACTTGGTCAAATACAGCTCGTCGGGGGCGTAGCGTTGGCGCAAGTCGGCTAATAGCCGATTAATTAGGGGCACATCAGCGCTTTGCACCAAAATTTTGGTCAGGTCGGTGTCGAGCAGGGTGCGTAGATCACCAACTGCGATCGCGTCCACGCCCGATCGCTGGGAATAGAGCACCGTTTCTGCTGTAATTTCACGCACATATAGCTGGTCATCCCTGTAGAAATGCACAGAAACATTAGCGCTGACCTCGGGGGCTTCAAAATAATCGAGCAACTGTCGCGCCCGGTCTTGATCGACTGTCCAATGCCGCAGCAGTTTGTCATCGGTAGGGTCTTTGATCAGCGCCCCTTGATAGGCCATCAGCGGCAGAGTGGAGCCGAGGGTTGCGTGGAACCGCAGCGCCGAGCGATACATTCGTCCGGTAGCGATCGCCACCTGCACCCCTTGTGCCTGCGCCGCCTGAATGGCTTGCTGCACGACTGACTCGATCTGGTTCGATTCGCCAACCGTTGTCCCGTCTAAATCGACCACGAGCAGTTGAATAGTTGACATGCAGAGTTTGGGGTTGAAGGGTGTAGCAAAACTGTTGATGCTTCTCAGGGTAACTTGCCCTGGAACGAGATGTTTTGTTATGTAGATGACTTGGAAGGATCAGCCCGCAAATCAGAACAAGTTTTGGGATGGAAACGCCAAAGCCAGCTAGAAGGAATACGACGACAATATATTGCCAACTCGCAACAACCATGATAGACAGAGGATGGCAAACCTAGCTCGTTCCCTTTGGCATTCTCAATATTAATAACGACTAGCTATTCACTTACTTGGGTCAGTCGTCTGAAAGCAATGATTTCATTTTTGATTGCTGACAAGATTGGTGAGAATAGGATTAATTGGAATCATGCCAATATTCACCAATTCAAATGTTCATCAAGTATCTTCAGCAAAATCCGGCTTAAATGTTCCTTCATTGGACAACTATAGAATCACTACCATAGCGGCTTCCTATCAACGAGGGTTGCCAGAATCACAGGGTGAGGGGGGCGGATTAGGATCGGTAAAAGTAATACGAAGACGGCTAACTCCCATAACTGCATAGGGTGAGCTTTGTTGTGCATTAGCGGTAGCTTCACTGTCATTGTTGGAGCTATAAAGCAAGAGAAAAGCAAGAGCAAAACCAGGAATTGTAAAAAGCCAATACAGATTCTTCATGAAAGTCTCCTACTTAAGATTTAGTCTTGATATCGTACGGATTATAAAAAACCATGGAAAAACTCAAACATTCTAGCTTTTAGCATCTATCATCGTATTATCTAACAACTGTAAGCGCATCTATGATTCATGAAGTTTTTGACATCGAATATTGGAAAACTGTTTTCCATCTCAGCAATTTGATCAACTCTTTCCTGATTATCCTTATTTGGATATTCTAGGGGAAGAATGGGAAGTGACTAGCCCGTTTCACTTGGTGATGAATGAGCATAGAAGGCAGCAGGCCACGGCTCATAAGCCTCGGGAGAAACCTACCTTAATTGACATTTTTGCTTGGGCATATGGAGAGCCGAGTAACCGTGAAGTAACTAAAATGGGAGGACTTCCTTATTTTCCTGCCTCTCGCCCCTAGCCCAAATCTGCGCAAGGTGAACCTTTAGAATTTTTGGCTCAAGTCTGTTTTAAGGATTCATTGGATATTTGTGGAAGCTTACCTGGGGATATCTTAATCATTTTTGTCAGACCTGATGGCAAGATATTCATCAATGATGTGTTTACAGACGATCGCTCCGTATTCCATTTTGAGTGGGTTTCAATTGGGGATTTTCCATTGGTCTTACCTACTGATCTTCTTCCTTCTAAACTTAATATCTTTCCTTGTTATGGACTAATTCATCGAACAGTTGAACCGATGGAAAGAACAAAGATTGGAGGAACGCCATCATGGATTCAAGAGGAGGTTACTCTTCAGGGAAAATTTCTTTTTCAAATGCATTCTATCGCACCAGAAAGTTTGCTGCCCTACCCCTTCACAAATGTTCCCTCGCGCCTAGGTCTTCCTCCAATGTTTGATTATGTATCATGGGATGTCCTTGGATATCAGGTTGGTTGGGGAGACCGAGGTCAAATTTATTTCTTCTTTGACGGAACTGAAATCTCTTGGGTTGCTCAATGTTCATAACTAGAAATGCCTAATCTTGCTGCTTGTTCAGGCAAAAGTTGCAAAAAATATCTACCATCTCTAGTTTCGATACAAACATTAGAATCACATAACCAAGCAGGATTCCAAATCTCGGAAGAGAACGGAAAGACTTTGAGCATGAGCCGCTTTAGAGAACTATTGGAACGGTGCAATTCTAGATTCGGTGGAGACAACTCTCCAATCGGCTGCCAACACGACCTGGAAAGGAATTGCACCGTTCTTGCAGCAGGTGGAAACAACTTACTTAAACTGGCGTTAGCCTGTGACCACACGAATTAGAACGCTACCAACTTTTCTGGCAGCGTTCTGAAACCTCCGGTGGCGGTCGAATTTGCCTCCCAGAATGGCTTTCCGTTTTCTGTCGATGGGCTGGTTCTGGTGGTTGGTGCGTTTATATCAGGCAGGCGAGCTGTCGGATACCAATTTTGCCGCCTTACTGGGAGTTTCGATCAACCCCGCTGGCCCAACCCTCAGCGGCATGGTTTCGCCGTAGCCGCCTCTGGCAGCACCAGCATGGCATCGCCAAACGAATAAAAGCGGTAGTTTTGGGCGATCGCCTCTGCATATAGGCGCAGGAGGCGATCGCGCCCGATCAGCGCACTGACCAACATCATCAGGCTAGATTTTGGCAAATGAAAGTTGGTAATTAGGCCATCCACCACCCGCCATTGATAGCCCGGATAGATAAATAAATCGCTTTTACCGCTAAACGGCTGCAGCGTTCCCGTTTGTGCCGCGCTCTCTAGGGCACGGGTGGCAGTCGTGCCCACTGCAATCACCCGACCGCCATTGCGTTTGGTCGCGTTGATTTTGTCTACCGTTGCAGACAAAACTTCGAGCCATTCGCCATGCATTTTGTGCGTCGTAATATTTTCTAATTCTACGGGGCGAAACGTACCCAC
>JAYUYI010000705.1:0-2812 GCA_043752545.1 Thermoleptolyngbya sp. | reverse complement strand
TTGGTACAATAGTACCATAAGACTATCTTGGTACTGAAATTAGTATTAATGTACTATACAAATCTACTATACAAAATCGACGCAGGAATGGGTTCCTGTACTCGTCCGCTGCCCGCATCAAGTCCCCATCAAGCCCGCATCAAGCCTGTTAGAATCATCAGTGATGTTCTTACTGTCAGATCGCACGTGACGCTGAAGCAAAGCAAGCCAGACTGGCTACGGGTAAAAGCGCCCCAGTGGGAGCGCGTCGGCAATGTAAAAGAAGTCCTGCGAGATTTGGGGCTAAATACGGTGTGTGAGGAAGCGTCGTGCCCCAATATTGGTGAGTGTTTCAGCCACGGCACGGCCACATTTTTGATTATGGGACCCGCCTGCACTCGCGCCTGCCCCTACTGCGATATTGATTTTGAGAAGAAACCCCAGCCCCTCGATCCCACGGAGGGCGATCGCCTTGCCGAAGCCGTTCGCCGCATGGGGCTAAACCATGTGGTGATTACGTCGGTGAACCGGGATGACCTGCCCGATGGCGGCGCGTCGCAGTTTGTCAAATGTATCGACGCCGTGCGCCAGCTGTCGCCCAATACCACCATTGAGGTGCTGATTCCTGACCTGTGCGGCAACTGGGAGGCGCTGGCGATCATTTTGGCGGCGCGGCCAGAGGTGCTAAACCACAACACCGAAACCATTCCCCGGCTGTATCGGCGGGTGCGGCCCCAGGGCGACTATGCGCGGACACTGGAGCTATTTCGGCGATCGCGGGCGATCGCACCCCAGGTCTATACCAAATCTGGCATTATGGTGGGCTTGGGCGAAACCGATACCGAAGTGCAGCAGGTGATGCGCGATTTACGCGAAGTCGATTGCGACATTCTCACAATTGGGCAATATCTCCAGCCCAGCCCCAAGCATTTGGCCGTGCAGGCATTTATCACCCCCAATCAGTTCGATGCATGGCGCGGTTTTGGCGAAAGTATTGGCTTTTTGCAGGTGGTTTCGTCGCCTCTCACCCGCAGTTCCTACCATGCCGAACAGGTGCGGGAGCTGATGCAGCAGCAGCCAAAGTCGGGCGGATAATGGTCGCCGCAGGGGTGCTCAGAACGTAAATTTACCGATTTCCTTCGTAAAGCTTGGATGAACCGCCTCTGAGTTTGGGCATAATTGAGGATGCTAACGCTACAGGCGATTCCATGACCTCTGCAACATTCATCACGATCGACGACCAACCCATCAGCATGGCGCAGGTGTTTCGGTACTTGCAAGCAGGCCGCAAGCTGGATGGGTTCATTGGCGAGATTGTGCGCCAGTTTGTCTTAGAACAAGAGCTGCAAGAGCAGTCTGATCTACAGGTAAGTCCGTCCGTGATTGAGCAGGCGGTGATTGACTTTCGGCTGCAAAATCAATTGACAGATGCCCAAAAATTTCAAGATTGGCTGGCCACCAACGGCATGACCTATGAGGCATTCCATCAACAGGTTAGCGGCAGTTTTAAGCTACAAAAGCTGCGGGAGTCGGTGACAGAACCAAAGCTGCAAGAATATTTCATCAACCGCAAGGTGTTTCTCGATCGCGTCGTGCTGTCGCGGATTGTCGTGGCCGAGCAGGAACTTGCCGACGAGTTAAAGAGTCAACTGGCGGAGGGTGCTAGCTTTGAGCAGTTGGCGCGTGACTATTCCTTGATGGATGACCGGGTGATGAATGGTATGGTGGGCCCCGTCAGCCGGGGCAGTATGCCCGATGTGCTGCGAGCGGCAATTGATTTGGCTCAGGCGGGTGATGTCGTCGGCCCAGTGGGACTAGAGGAGCGCTGGGGGCTATTTCGGATAGAAGAGCTGCTGCCCGCTTCGCTAGAAAATTCGCAGGTGCAGCAAACGTTGCAAAATGAACTGTTTGAACAATGGGTGGCAGCAAAGGTTCAGGTACTGCCAATTAAAATTCAGGTTGCCGAATCATGATGACTCAGGAGCATCTGGCGAGCATTCCCTGGGATGAGGCACCGCTGTGCTGGCTGAGTGCGGAGGAACAGCTGGCAGTAAAAAAGCAGGCGAATCCGCGCGACTATAAGCTGGGCGAGGTGATTTGGTCTACCGATGCACCCGGTCGTCAGTTTTTGGTGGTGGCCGGTAATGTGCGGCTGGTGCCCGATGAGGGGAAGCCGCAGCTGCTGAAGCCGGGAGACTGGTTTGGGGATTTGCCTCAGCTGACCCATCAGTGGAAAGCCCGGGCGGCTGGCAAACAGGTGGTGGTATTGGAATGGGACAGCCGCCCGTGGCACGAGTTTGCCGCAGGTTCGGCTGAGATGCGGCAGTTTTGGCTAACGGTGCGATCGCGCTATCAGCCAGACTTTTCCGATGCTCCGAAGTCGGTAGCGGGCTTTCCGTTTGTCGCCAGCGTCAATTCGGGTGCGGCCTGCCTCACGATGTTGGCGCAGTTTCTAGAAGCGCCAACACAGCTCGACTGGGTACAGCGGCAGCTGCGGGGGCAATTGCCCAAGCATGTTTCAGACGCGGGCGAAAAACTAGGAATTCAGCTGAAGCGGCTGGTGCTGACCGATTGGAGTGACTTGCGGCAAACCACATTTCCAGCGCTGATGCTGTGGCACCGCGAGCACTGGGTGGTGGCATACGGGCTGAAGGGCGATCGCCTGCTAATTGCCGACCCGCTCGACCCCGAGCAAACCTGCAAAAGTGTGCCGCGCCCCGTGGTCGAATCGGCCTGGGACGGGCAGTTTTGGCAAGCAGAACTGCTGCAAACCCAAGAAAGCTTTAGCCTCAAGTGGTTTCTTCCCGCCGTCTGGAAATATCGGACGCTGCTG
>JAYUYI010000704.1:0-2813 GCA_043752545.1 Thermoleptolyngbya sp. | reverse complement strand
CGAGGCGACGGCAAATCCAAACGCGATCGCGCCCTTGCACATAGTCCAAAAAGCGAGCCAGCGCTGCCGCCCGACCGGGACGCCCGACCAATCGACAGTGTAAGCCAATGCTCATCATTTTGGGCGCATTGGCTCCTTCTTCATACAGCACATCGAAGGCATCGCGCAGGTAGGCAAAAAACTGATCGCCCGAGTTGAACCCCTGCGGCGTGGCAAAGCGCATGTCGTTGTTGTCGAGGGTGTAGGGAATGACTAGATGGGGCGCACCATAGTCATGAATCCAATAGGGCAGGTCGTCGGCATAGCTATCGGAGTCGTACAGAAAGCCGCCGTCTTCAATCACTAGCTGGCGCGTGTGGCGGCTGTTGCGGCCTGTATACCAACCGAGCGGGCGGCTGCCCGTGACTTGGGTATGGATGGCGATCGCCTGTTGCAAATGATCGCGCTCTTCCGCTTCACCAAAATACTTGTAGTCAATCCAGCGGTAGCCGTGGCTGGCAATTTCCCAATTGGACTCTACCATGGCCGCCACTGCGTCTGGGTTGCGCGCCAATGCCATCGCCACCCCATACACCGTCAGCGGCAGCTGCCGCTGGGTAAACATTCGGTGCAGCCGCCAAAACCCCGCCCGACTTCCATACTCGTAGCACGATTCCATATTCATGTGGCGAATGCCCAGCAGCGGCTCAGCGCCTACAATCTCCGACAAAAATGTTTCAGATGACGGATCTCCATGCAGGGTGCAGGTTTCGCCGCCTTCTTCGTAATTGATCACGAACTGCACCGCTACCCGCGCCTGGTGCGGCCATTTTGGATCAGGCGGGGTGCGGCCATAGCCAACCAAATCGCGGGGATAGTCGCGAAACGATTCAGAATATTCAACAGTCATAAAAAAACGCGTACTGTGGACTTTGCCATTAGACCACAGCCATCTAACCTGAACAGCTCAGATGAGAACAATTGGGGCGATCGCTCAAACGTGCCTCAGCCATCCTTAATCCTCACCGATGCGACCTAGCGGAGGGGGTGTGGGGGACGGTCTTCGTCCCCTGCTGGGGGTTTGGGGGCAACCCCTAAGGCTGTTGATCAAGTAATCACCGTAGGCTTGTCCATGCCGGTGAACGACTTAATTTGAGCCAGTTCTTCAGCAATATCAATCAAACCGCCGAGTGCCACCTGCGGATCAAGGGTGTGCTTGGCGATGTTGGGTTCGTAGCTTTCCAGGTACAGCCGCAGCGTCGCCCCCTGAGTGCCCGTGCCAGAAAGGCGCAACACTAGGCGAGACCCGTCGGTAAAGCCGATGCGGATGCCCTGGTTTTTGCTGACGCTGCCGTCGATCGGGTCGGTGTAGCCAAAGTCGTCGGCATAGTCTACTTCGTACGCGCCGAAGGTTTTGCCTTTGAGGGTGGGCATTTGGGCGTGGACGTGATCGACTAGAGCTTGGGCGCGATCGCTATCCACCCCCTCATAGTCGTGCCGCGAGTAGAAGTTACGGCCATAGATCTGCCAGTGCTCTTGCACAATTGCCTCAACCGACTGCTGGCGCACAGCCAAAATGTTGAGCCAAAACAGCACCGCCCACAGGCCGTCTTTTTCACGAATGTGGTTAGACCCGGTACCAAAACTTTCTTCACCGCAGAGCGTAGCTTTGCCCACATCCAGCAAGTTACCAAAGAACTTCCAGCCCGTGGGGGTTTCAAAACACTCAATTCCCAACCGCGCCGCCACGCGATCGGCGGCGGCGCTGGTGGGCATGGAGCGGGCAATGCCAGCCAGACCATCTTTGTAGCCGGGAACCAGTTTGGCATTTGCCGCCAGAATTGCCAGACTGTCGCTGGGGTTGACAAAGAAATGATGACCCAAAATCATGTTGCGATCGCCATCCCCATCGGAGGCCGCACCAAAATCGGGCGCATTCTCACCAAACAAAACATCCACCAGGTCGTGGGCATAGACCAAGTTCGGGTCGGGGTGGCCACCGCCAAAATCCTCCAGCGGCACACCATTTTGCACCGTACCCGCCGGAGCACCCAACCGCTGCTCAAAAATGGCATAGGCATAAGGACCTGTCACCGCATGCAGCGAATCCATACACATGCGGAAGGCACCGCCCGTCAGCAGTGTGCGGATCCGCTCGAAGTCAAACAAAGACTCCATTAACTCTTGGTAATCGGCTATAGAGTCGATCACTTCGACCACCATATCGCCTAGAGGTGACTCGCCTAGGGTATCGATATCCACATCAGCCGCGTCCAAAATCTTATATTCCGCAATGGTTTTGCTGCGAGCAAACATCGCCTCCGTTACCTTTTCTGGCGCAGGGCCACCATTGCCCGTGTTGTATTTGATGCCAAAGTCGCCGTTAGGTCCACCAGGATTGTGGCTAGCCGAAAGAATAATCCCGCCTAGGGCATTGTATTTACGAATGACGCAGGACGTTGCCGGGGTAGACAAGATACCATGCTGCCCCACCTTGACCCGGCCAAACCCGTTCGCCGCCGCCATTTTCAGGATGATTTGCGTCGCATCTCGGTTAAAGTACCGCCCATCCCCGCCCACAACTAACGTTTGTCCCTGGTAACCCTCCAGGCTGTCAAAAATTGACTGGACAAAGTTCTGGAGATAGTGCGGCTGCTGAAACGTGGGAACAGACTTACGCAAACCCGATGTACCAGGCTTTTGGCCAGAAAACGGCTGCGTTGAAACAGTTTGAATACTCATCGGCAATCCTCTTTATGCAGGCTCTATGTACTTAAGCGTTGACTAGAAACGATGTGACAGCTCAAATCAGCCCTCCCTTACAGTGGACTTCC
>JAYUYI010000703.1:0-7056 GCA_043752545.1 Thermoleptolyngbya sp. | reverse complement strand
AAATACCGATTTCTCAATATCCAAAAGCTTCATTGACTTTACGGGTTATAAGTGCTATTCTAGCTTCTAAACTATTAACTTTTCTAGGTTCGGCGCGCGCTTAGTTCGCTTCGCTTTCGCTCGGTTCCCTTTCGCCGCTTAATCAATATAGCTCCCTTTCCTCAAAACTGTCAACTCCCTTTTCGAAAAAAGTTCTGAGAGAGCCAAATCTAGCGCTCCATCTACATTTCAGCCCCTCCTCATCCTGAGATGTGCACGAGGTTAGCCAAAATTTTATCGAGAATTTTTCTGTTCCTTCGATTTAAGGTCAATTTATTTAGTTGGGCACTCACAAGCTAGTTAGCTGGGTCCAGTAGCGGTCGAATAGATCGGCGGTTTTACCAACGGGGGCAATTCGTTCACATTTATCTAGCACGGATTTGCTGGGGTATAGGTTGAGATCAG
Source organism: Thermoleptolyngbya sp. (assembly GCA_043752545.1). GTDB lineage: Bacteria > Cyanobacteriota > Cyanobacteriia > Elainellales > Elainellaceae > CASBQJ01. Next base: position 6,612 of record JAYUYI010000703.1, on the reverse strand, counting down.
TCTTTAAGGAGGTAGGTAGTAGGTCAATAGCAGATTGATTGGCGATCGCGAACTTAAGGCGCTCTGCGGTTTTAGCGAGGTTAGCGGGTTCTAGTAGGAAATTAATCCACAAATAGGCGGCCTCCATATTAGGGGCTGCTTGGGGAATAGCCATGGTGTCTGTCCAGAGGGAAGAGCCACTGGCGGGGATAACGTACTGAATGTTAGGGTTTTCAGCCATGATTTGAATGGCATCGGACGAGTAGCCCATGGCAATGGCTAGATCGCCTGTTAGCAGTTGGTCACGCCAGCCGTCGGTAGTGAAGTTGGCGATCGCCGATTTCAGCGTCTGTAATTTCTTGTAGGCTGCCTCTAGCTGCTTAGGATCGGTGGAATTGTAGGAGTAGCCCAGAGATTTGAGGGTGGCTCCCATGACCTCGCGGACATCGTTGAAGAGGGTAACCCGCCGAGACAGCCTGTTTTTGTTTTGCCACAGATACTCCCAGTCTTGAGGCGATGGAATAAGTTGGGAGGAATTGTACACCAAGCCCGTGGTGCCCCAAACGGCTGGAACGCTGTGGCAGTTATTGGGATCATAAACAGGGTTTTTGAAATTTGACAGCAGGTTGTCTAAACCTTTGAGCTTAGATTGGTCTAGCTCTTGCAGCAATTTTAGATCAATCATTTGCTGCACCATATAGTCTGAGGGATAGACGATGCTATATTGGCTACCGCCACCTGCCTGCATTTTTGCCAGCATAGTTTCGTTAGAGTCAAACACATCGGCAATGACTTGAATGCCTGTTGACGCCTTGAAGTTGCTCAACAGCTCGTCATCAAAGTAGTTCGACCAGGTGTAAATCCGAAGAGTAGCTTGATTACCAGATGGGCTAGAAGCGTTGCTGTCTGACCCAGGTTGAACATCGGCAAACCTCCCCCGACAACTGGATAACAGCGCGGTGGAAACGGCCACTCCTGAAAGTTGCAAGAACCGTCGTCTGGTTTTAAGCATTGTGGTGGGATTAGACCAAGTAGGGAAAGAGGTAGGGAAAATAGTCATGGCTGGATTTGTGATATTTTTTCGAGCTGGGTTATCTACTATCCATGAAACGAGGCGGAATTGTATGTGGATGCGATGCTTACTTATCTTCCTCTGTCTGGCAAGGTCTTGTTATGTTACCTACACTACATAAGAAGAGCCAAATGAGCTGTTGTTTTCCAGCTTGAAACGGCAGAGGATTTAGTAATACTCTTCAGCGTCGCCATGTCCGTGCTCTTTGAATCGGCAATATCGTTAAGGCGTTTGAGCAAACAGCGCGCCCTGATTGGGCAGACTGCTGTCAAGATAGGGAAGAGGTCGTTTGAAAAATATCGTGAAAAGGTTGTTTTTGTGCGGTTAGATATAAAGATCAATTTTGCAGATCAATTTTAAGCACCCCCGTGTTAGCTCTAGTCCTGTCAAATTTTGATTATGAACTGGCGAATTATAATTGCGTTCGTATGTGCCTTAATGCTGTGGCAGTGGGACGTTCCTGTTTTTGCGCAAGCGGCAAAATATGCTCCACCTCCGTCTTACAGCAACGCTGAACTGCGGAAACATGACTTTTCGGGGCAAACGCTGGGTTCAGCCGAATTTTCTAACGCTAATTTAGACCAGTCTAACTTTAGCAATGCAAAGGTTCGAGGAGCTGTATTTAGCGCTTCGGTGCTGACAGATGCAACACTTCATGGCGCAGATTTGAGCAATGCCATGTTAGATCAGGTGAATTTTAAGGGCGCAGATCTGAGTGATGCCAATTTGACTGAGAGTATTTTGTTGCGATCGACATTTAGGGATGTGAATATTACAGGAACAGATTTCACCGATGCGATCTTGGATCGCGCACAGATTCGAGAACTTTGCAAGTTGGCCAACGGCGTGAATTCTAAAACCGGGATAGACACACGCTATTCCTTAGGCTGTAGAGATTAATCGAGTCTAGACTTCTGACAAGTCGTTGAGAACGGGGACGTTACGTCTAACTCTCCAAAAATTCAAGAAATTTAATTGGCAATCATCTATATATATATGTCTTTAATTTAGAGCTTTCAATGTTTAAACGAGTTGGGGTAATTGGTGGGGGGCAGCTTGCCTGGATGATGGGCGAAGCGGCAAAAAAGTTGGGGGTTGAGCTAATTGTGCAAACGCCGAGTGCAGCTGATCCGGCGGTTTCGATCGCCTCTCACACAGTTTTTGCAGCGGTTACGGATGCGATCGCCACCCAAGAACTGGCTCGGCACTGCGACGTCATCACCTTTGAAAATGAGTTTGTCGATCTGGAGGCACTGAGTCAATTAGCGGCGCAGGGGGTGCAGTTTTATCCTAGGTTGGAGGCGATCGCCCCCATCATTGATAAGTTTGAGCAGCGCACGTACTACCAGAAAATTGGGGTGCCAACACCCCAGTTTTTGGCGATCGATCCCGCTATCGTTAACCCAGCTCAATGGGGGGACTTAAATCTCTTTGGCTTTCCTGTAGTGCTCAAAGCCCGACGACATGGCTATGACGGCTACGGCACGTTTATCTGTAAAGATGTGACAGAATTTACCGCAATCTTGCAGAAAGCTGACCAGAACTGGCTACTCGAAGAATTTGTACCCTTCGAGCGCGAGCTAGCAGTGATGGCGGCGCGATCGCCTTCTGGAGAAATCGCAGTTTACCCAGTTGTCGAATCTGAGCAAGAAAATCAGGTGTGTCGGCGAGTTTATCTTACGTCTGAGCCGGATCGGGGTTTACAAGAGCAGGATGTGCGGGAGCAGGTAGAGGCGATCGCCCATACCTTACTGACGCAGCTCAACTATGTTGGCGTGTTAGGGATTGAACTATTCCTGACTGCCGATGGAAAAATATTGGTGAATGAGATTGCACCGCGCGTCCATAACTCCGGGCACTACACCTTGGATGCCTGTGCTACATCCCAATTTGAACAACACCTGCGAGCGGTTTGTGGCCTGCCACTAGGAAGTGTGGCTATGAACTTTGCCGGAGCGGTGATGGTAAATCTGCTTGGATTTGAGAACTCTGAATTGGACTATGCCAAACAGCGGCAGCAGCTAGCGGCGATTCCTCATGCCCACGTCTATTGGTATGGCAAAACCCAATCTCGCATTGGGCGAAAATTGGGGCATGTGACGGTACTGTTGACAGAAAGCGAAAGTCACCAAGCAGCACAAAACGTGGCTCAAATGATTGAAAGGATTTGGTATCCTGCATCCCCAATCTAAGCGAGAATGATTAGCGAGTAGGCCGATATAAAGGTAGGTTTTCGTGAATTTCCAATCGGTGATAGCGACATTGCATCAGTTTTGGGGAGATCGGGGATGCATCATCGTCCAGCCCTATGACACCGAAAAGGGGGCTGGCACGAAGAGTCCCCATACGTTTTTGCGGGCGATCGGGCCAGAACCCTGGTCAGTTGCCTATGCGGAACCGTGTCGGCGTCCGGCAGATGGGCGCTATGGTGAAAACCCCAATCGCGTGCAGCACTATTATCAATATCAGGTGCTAATCAAACCGTCGCCTGACAATATTTTGGATAGTTACCTGGATTCCTTGCGGGCGTTGGGCATTAAGCCCGAGGATCACGATATTCGCTTTGTGGAAGACAACTGGGAAGATGCAGCGGTCGGAGCCTGGGGCGTCGGCTGGGAAGTGTGGCTAGACGGGATGGAAGTGACGCAGTTCACCTACTTTCAGCAGTGCGGCGGCATTGACTGCAAACCTGTCTCGGTCGAAATTACTTACGGCTTGGAGCGACTGACTATGTATCTCCAGAACGTCAACTCCATTTTCGACATTCACTGGAATGATGAGCTGACCTATGGAGATGTGTTTCTCCAGGGCGAGATTGAAAATTCTACCTATAACTTTGAAGCATCCGACCCCGAGCTGCTCTTTACCCTGTTTGGACTATTCGAAAAAGAAGTCGAGCGGCTGATCAAAAAAAGTTTAGTGCTGCCTGCGTACGACAACGTATTGAAATGTTCTCACACTTTCAATTTATTGGATGCACGAGGTGCCATTTCTGTGACCGAGCGCACTCGTTATATCCTGAGAATTCGCAATTTGGCCCGGCAGGTGGCGCAGCTTTATCTGAAACAGCGAGAAGCTTTAGGGTTTCCACTGTTGAAACAGGATAAGGCTGAAGCGGCTTAGTCTGGTAAATTTTAACGATGTCTATATGACCTATACCGCCGACGATCGCCACTATGCGCCTGCTACCCAGCGCAACCGAGACGCCATTTTGTCGGTGTTGTTAGATGTGCTGCCGCCCACGGGCACAGTACTTGAAATCTCTAGCGGTACGGGAGAGCACGCAGTTTTTTTTGCGCCTCGGCTGGCTCCGCGTCAGTGGCTGCCGTCTGATCCAAATCCGGCGGCGATCGCCAGTATTACTGCATGGCAAACCGAATGTCCGGCGGCTAACTTGCATTCAGCAGTTCAGGTGGATGTGTGCGATCGCCTGTGGCCAGTAGAGCCGCCGCTGTTAATAGACGCGTTGCCGAGGTTAAATTTAACCGAGCAGCCAATTCGGGCGATCGCCAACATTAATATGATCCACATTGCACCATGGGCAGCTTGCTTGGGACTGATGGCCGGGGCACAGCGAATTTTGCCGACGGGTGGAATTTTGTATCTATATGGGCCGTTCAAGCAAAACGGTAGCCACACGGCTGAGAGCAATGCCGAGTTTGACTGGAGCTTGCAGGCACAAAACCCAGAGTGGGGCGTGCGCAATCTGGAAGACGTGGTAGAGGTTGCCCACCGTCACGACCTATCACTGGTCAAAACCTACACCATGCCTGCGAACAATTTATCGGTGATCTTTAAACGCGATTCTTCACGGGTGAACTTGGCTGAAAACGAGTAACTGTGATTCAGTATTGACCTGATGATTAAGTAAGGTTGCTATAGCGATACTTCAAAGTATTGCACCATGCTCACGTCGCAGCACTCTCCACAGTTGTCCAACAGCCTACGACTAGGGCTGGGACTGCTGCTGCGCCGCAAGCGCAACTAAACTTTTTACCTACTTCTAGTTTGTTTTTGGGTTGCAATGGGATTGCAACCAGAGGGACTGCCAGTGCAGATTTCTAGACTTTTTTTGATTGATTGACGGGGATTGATTCTTCCTAATCGATCGCACATTTTGCAAAATAGTTGTGCTTCGATTGTCTATTGTGGGGGCGATCGCCGCGCAACGGTGACTGGTTTGTTTGACTGGCCGAATTGACGAGCTGAATTCAAGTTGTCTTTTTTGGAGATGCTTATGCCACTGCTGCTAACCCTGGGGACGTTGCTACGACTGGTTGTGGGTTGCTGGGAGCGGTCTGCGTGGCAGCCTAGCAACCCCGCCGTGATCCCAATGCCTTGCGCCACAACGTTTAACCCGAATCGAAAACGAAAACATCAGACCTAAACGCTACCCATCATGTTGAAAATCCTGCGACTAAGTACCGTCCGTTTGCGCCAATTTTGTTGGGCGATCGCACCTGGCCTAGCAACACCCTCACCCATCCCCCAATCTGGCTCAGTACCGAATTTGCGAGATGGCAATCAGGCATTGATCGAACCCATGAATGTCTCTCAAAAGCTGCGGATGTTCAATCTGCTGGTGCAGCGAGGGTTCAAGGAAATTGAGGTATCTTTTCCATCTGCCTCTCAAACCGACTTTGATTTTGTCCGGCACCTGATTGAACAGGGGCTGATTCCAGAGGATGTCACCATTCAAGCCTTAGTGCCGGCTCGTGAAGCGCTGATTTACGGCACATTTGAGGCATTGCAAGGGGCAAAACAGGCGATTGTGCATGTGTATAACGCCACTTCTCCTGTGTTTCGTCGCACTGTGTTTGGACTGGATCGCCCCGGTACAATTCAACTGGCGGTGACAGCAGCGCAAGTTTGCCGCACCCTAGCCGCTGAGCAACCTGAGACTGACTGGTATTTTGAATATTCGCCTGAAACCTTTACGGCAACAGAGCTAGACTTTGCCAAAGACATTTGCGATGCGGTGCTCGATATATGGCAACCGACCCCGCAGCACAAAGCTATCATTAACCTGCCCGCCACCGTGGAAGTGGCCACTCCCAATGTGTTTGCCGATCAGGTGGAGTGGATGCATCGCCATTTGGCACGGCGAGACAGCGTAATTTTGAGTGTGCATCCGCATAACGATCGCGGCTGTGGCATTGCAGCAGCAGAGTTGGCGCAATTGGCGGGCGCTGAACAGGTGGAAGGGTGCCTATTTGGCAATGGTGAACGCACAGGTAATGTGGATGTGGTGACACTGGCGTTGAATTTATATACTCAGGAGATTCATCCAGGTCTAGATTTTTCGGATATTAACAGGGTGGCGAGCATCGTCGAAGACTGCACGCAGCTCCCGATTCATCCCCGTCATCCCTACGTGGGCGATTTGGTGTTCACCGCATTTTCTGGTTCACACCAGGATGCGATCAAAAAAGGGTTTGCCGTCCAGCAAGCCGACGCCCTGTGGATTCACGCCAACATTGTGACGGCGTCTTTGTTGGCAGTCCTCAGCGCCATTAACCGCATCGTGCAGCACATGGATGATGACAGGCAAACGCAGGTGT
>JAYUYI010000702.1:0-2820 GCA_043752545.1 Thermoleptolyngbya sp. | reverse complement strand
TTGGCGGCCCCCCCTCCCAGAAAACCTTGGCGATTGGAGCGATGATGCTGTCGATGCGCCACAATCCGGGAATGTCGCGCCCCAAGGGCGGCACCGGCGCATTGACCAAGGCATTGCTCAACCTAGTGAGCGATCTGGGCGGCACAGTCCTCACCGATCAAAGGGTGAAGCAAGTGCTAGTAGACGACGGGCGCGCTGTCGGCGTCCGAGTGGCAGGCGGGATTGAATACCGCGCCACCCAAGGCGTGATTTCCAACATCGACGCCAAGCGCCTGTTCTTGCAGCTGATGGACCCTGCCGACGTAGACGATGCCGATCCAAAATTGCGCGATCGCCTAGAACGCCGCGTGCTCAACAACAACGAAACCATCCTCAAAATCGACTGCGCCCTCTCAGCCCCCCCCCGCTTCATCCACCATCAGCACCGCGACGAATACCTAATTGGCTCCGTCCTGATTGCCGACTCCGTGCGCCACGTCGAATACGCCCACAGCGAGATTACCCTCGGCAAAATCCCCGACGCCAACCCCTCCATGTACGCCGTCGTCCCCAGCGTCCTCGACCCCAGCCTCGCCCCCGACGGCAAACACACCCTCTGGATTGAATTCTTCGCCCCCTACCAAATCGCCGGAGCCGAAGGCACCGGACTCAACGGCACTGGCTGGACCGACGACCTCAAAAACCAAGTTGCCGATCGCGTCCTCGACAAACTAGCCGACTACGCCCCCAACCTCAAATCCTCCATCCTCGCCCGTCGCGTCGAAAGCCCCGCCGAACTAGGCGATCGCCTTGGCTCCTACAAAGGCAACTACTACCACCTCGACATGAGCCTCGACCAAATGATCTTCCTGCGCCCCCTGCCCGAGATCGCCAACTACACCACCCCCATCCGCAACCTCTACCTCACCGGCGCAGGCACCCACCCCGGCGGCTCCATCTCAGGCATCCCCGGACGCAACTGCGCCCGCGTCTTCCTCAACTCCAAACGCTCCATCAGCAGCGTCCTAGAACGCATGAAAGAAGCAGTCTTTAAGAAAGGATGAAGGGTGAAGGATGTAGCTTACTTCTGCGCAGCAGTAGGATGAATGGGAAGCGGGTTAGAAATTGAGGATTCTGCATCCTGCATCCCAGCAACAGTTTAGTTCCTGCTGAATTGTGACAACTATCAGCGGGTTCGGTTCTTGCCAAGATGTGACAACTATCAGCGCCATTGCCACCCACCAGAGCGAACATTTCGGGGGGTTTGGGGGAGTTTAGAACCCCAAGAATGCGGGGGCACGGGGGAAGTCCCCCGAATCTGCCCAAAGGGCACCCGCAGACTTAAACACTCACCCGTTCCCCCTTTACTTGCCCACCGGATAAAAATCATACCCATATCCAGTGCGATTCCCAGGCTTTACCTCCACCAACTGAGCCGCCTGATTGCGATCGCCCGACAGCAAAAACCGCACACTCCCAGTCGCCCCATCCACCGCAAACCCCGGTGCCCGCAGCGCCTGCTCCACCCCCGCCCGACTTGGATCAGCCTGCAACCCTGCCATCAACACCCGAGCCGCATCATACGACATCGCCGTCCGCCAATTCACATCCCCACCCCACAAGCGGCGCGACTCTTGGGCAAATGGAGCCTGCGGATCACTCAACAAATCCCACGGCACCGCCACCACCATCCCCACCGCCGTCGCCCCGCCAATCTGTAGCAGCTTGGGGTTATAAAGACTATCCCCACCCAAAATTGGCAGACGCTGACGATTGACCGCAACCACCTGCAAGGCCGCATCAAGCGTGGCCGTGTTAGCCGCTAGCACCAGCACCTCAGCCCCCTGCTGAATCGCCTGCTGCACCGCAGTTCCGGCATCAAACCCCGGCGCTGCCAAATCTACCTCGCTGACAATTTGCCCACCATCGCTAAATATGGCCGTGGTGAACTCATCTTTCAATGATTTGCTATAGCCACTGCCCGAGTTAAAGAAAACAGCCGCTTTCCCTTTTTTTAAGGTAGTAAGCGCATATTTCGCCAGCACCGCAGCCGTAAAGCGATCGCTGGGCACCGTCCGAAATACATAATCGCCTAGTCCCGAGAGCTGGATCGAGGTGCTAGTCGGTGAAATCATTACCAGACCGCCCTGTTGATAAACGGGAGCCGCCGCCAGGGTAGCATCGCTGCCAAAGTGCCCGATCACCCCTAGCACAGACTCTGTTTTTACCAATGTGGCAGCAACTTGAGCGGCAACGTTGGGGTCATTATCGTCGCTAGCAATGAGCACTTTGAGCGGCACGCCGTTGATGCCACCCGCCTGGTTGACCTCGGTTTGAGCCTGCGCTACCCCGCGCAAGATTTCGAGGGCTGAATTGGCCGCAGTGGCAGTGGGTACGGCGACCGCAATGCTATAGGCTTTTTGATCGCCAATCCGGGCATTGTTCAAGTAGATCAGCGCTTCGGGGTCGTTGCGCTTTTGGGCTAGCGAAGCTTCCAGGTCGGTGACGGCCTGGGCATAGTTTTTGTTGGCGATCGCCTGCACAGCAGCCTGTTTTTGGGGTGAGGCGTCGGTGGTGATGAGGAGGCGATCGCCCAAACTCAGCCGTTGCTCCAGCGGAACGGATTGGGAGGTGGGGGAGGTGGGCGGAGTCGTAGAATTTGGCTGTGAGGGGTTAGGCAGGATGCTACCCAGGTTTGACTGTTTGGTAAACCACCAGAATCCTAGCCCTATGAGTAGAGCCGTGACTAATAGCGACACAATCAACGCGGGGGCTTCGTTTTTTTGGGACATAGATTTGGTAGTCGGCGGGTGGTGAGTGGGGACGATCGCGACATCTACA